>NZ_FR893396.1:0-12269 GCF_000435435.1 Alistipes sp. CAG:29
GTATGAAAAAGCAATAGCAAGTATTATGAGAGGATAAATGCGCAAACCGTTGAGATTGAGCTTCCTTTTGAATATCCTAACAATTGGTCTGTGCTACGTTTGAAAGATATATGCCAACTGATAGACGGTGAAAAAAGAAACGGAAAGGGCATCTGTCTGGATGCAAAATACCTACGTGGTAAATCATCTGCTACCATTGTAGAGAAAGGAAAATTTGTCTATGCCGGAGATAACATCATTCTTGTAGATGGTGAAAATTCAGGTGAAGTTTTCACTGTTCCGCAAGATGGGTATATGGGGAGTACATTCAAACAGTTATGGCTCTCTTCGACTATGTGGAAACCATATATTTTGGCTTTCATTCTGTTCTATAAAGAGGATTTGAGAAATTCAAAAAGAGGTGCGGCTATTCCGCACCTCAATAAAGAGTTATTCTACAATCTGCCTATTGGTATTCCACCTTATCAAGAACAGCAGCGTATTGCAAAACGGATAAATGAACTATCGCAGTTGCTCAAATAGTTTTTCTATTTGAGCAACAATGCGTTGTTGTTCTTTAATCGGAGGTAATGGTATTAATATTTCTTTTACTTTTGCTATACTTACACCACCTATAATGCCCGTTTTATTTAGGTTAAATAGTTCAAAGAACGATGGTGACTGTAGATAATAGTACATGTATTTCCCGATTCCAACAAATGGTGAGAAACAACATAACTTATTCCCAAAACACACATCTTGATTCAGTATTGCAATTTTTCTTCCGGCACTTCCACCTTCAATACACATCAATATTGAGTTATTGGGAGCAAGTCTAAAATCAGGTTCATATTGTTTTGGAATCGCAATGCCATTATCGTAAATAATCCGATTATTAAAATCAACATCCTTAGTTCCAATATAATAACGTCCTATAACATCTGTAAATTTTGATTTCTTTTCAGTTTCACTAATACTGTTGCCAGTGTAAATGTTTGCAATATGAGAAAGTCTTGTCCATACCCAATTCTTGGGAGTTTCAAAAGGTATCTGTTCTGTTATATCTAAGCACTTTTTACCTACCTGCTCATAATACTTGTTATCGTCACCTTTATAGATAACAGAATCAACCAAAGCAGATTTCTTTAGCTTACCTTCTTTAATGAGTTGCAGTTTCTCCAGCTTTATCTGTTCAAGCAATTCTTGCGCAGTTCCTTCCTCTGTAATTTGTGGAACAAGTCTGCCTTGTATGGCTTCTTGGAGAATAGACTTCTTTAGTTTGTCGTCTATACTTTCATTGAGATTGTCCAAATCCTGCTGTGTTTTAGCATACCGTTGAAATATAGGAGTAAAGCTTGCTAATTTTTGCACAAGACGAGACTGTTCTGCTTTCGGAGGAATTGGTAAAAGCATCCTTCCTAATGTTTTTCCATTACAATTGGGTTGTGCGGTAGCGATTGTTCCGGACTTCAATTGTTCCCAATACAATCGGC
Source organism: Alistipes sp. CAG:29 (assembly GCF_000435435.1). Lineage (NCBI taxonomy): Bacteria > Pseudomonadati > Bacteroidota > Bacteroidia > Bacteroidales > Rikenellaceae > Alistipes > Alistipes sp. CAG:29. The sequence continues at coordinate 1,473 of NZ_FR893396.1, forward strand.
TTTCCATAAATGATTTAAGATATTGTGGACACAACTCTTTTGAATATCTTGTTCTTATGAGGTAGCCAGCATATATGGCTGGTTCAGGAACAGACTGAACTAAAAATGATTTACCCACAGTTCCACCAGTTCTTGCAAAAAGAATATCATTTTCTTTGAGTAGGTAAGTATCAATATCATAAGCTTCTATATTGCAAAATGGAACATTTTCCCATTGAACTACATTATCATGAATATCACTGATTCTAACCATTTTTATATCACCTCGTTCAAGGGCTGGGGCATTATATCCATATTGGATTGACAATGCAATATTACCCCATCTTTCCCATTCCCACCCCTTTGGAATTTCAAACGGAATCTCCTCATCAATGCACTTCACCTCGCCCGTAGCAAGAAACTTCTCATAATAGGAATTATCGTCACCACGGTAAATGATAGATTCGTTTTTGTCTTTTTTGATTTTCTTTTCCTTGACCAGTCGGGCTTTTTCAGCTCTGATACGTTCAAGAAGTACCGATGCCGGTTCGTCATTAGGGTCTTGCGGTACAAGTTTTCCCTGTATCGCCCACTGGAGTATGCTGTTTTTTAATTGTTTTCCGTTCATCTTATTCTAACTGATTTAGAAGTTTTCGTCTTTTTGTTTTTCATTCAGATAGAACTGATATAACTTTTTCCCTATCTTATCTTTTTTGAAAGTACGTTCATGATTCATAGGAGTCATAGACAAACGAATTTTTGCCACACCTTCATTCAAAATTTCAAACTGCTGTGGAGTAATTCTAAATTGAGCAGTAGAACTAATTTCTGTGATTGGTATTACAATATTTCCACTTATAACACCAGCAGATTGACTTCCATTCCCAATCACAGTTCCTCTTAGTTCAAGATATTTACCTGTGAATGTTCTAATTTTCATGGTTGGTTTAGTGAGGAAATTCATTCTGTCTGAACGTACTGTGGCTACTATAGAATAAATGGTGTCTTGCTTAGCCACACTGTATTTCATATTGCAACCTTCAGCTGCGAGTGCTTTATAAGTATAACCTACTGTTTGTGCTTTAGCGTTAATTCCTAAAATAATACAGAACAGTAATAAGATAATTTTTATAGTTTTCATATTTAATCTTTTTCGTAATCCTCCCCTTGTATTCCTAACTCTCCTTTGCTCATGGCATTGGCAATATCTATTTTCAGTTCTTCGTCATAATCTTTACTTGTCAAAAAGCTATTGACGATGCGTAGCAGCAAATCTTGGTTGATATTCGATGCTGCCACATGATAAATGATAGATTCCAATGTACGCATACAGATGCAAGCGTGCCAGTAGTAATTATTCTTGTGTAAGAAGTAAGCTCCCAAAGTCAGCGCAATACGTTTATTCCCATCATTGAAGAAATGCCCGGAACAGAATCTATACATCAGATAGGTCAGTTTCTCTGCAAAGGTCGGATAGTATAAATCATTTTGTACAAAATCCAATGTAGCACGAATGCCACCTTCATCACGCACTCCTTCAAAGCCACCATCGCTAGCATCAATCATTTTGCCATAGATGGTTAAGGTTTCATCGTAGTCTATATAAACAATTTCCTCACTCATCTTCTGCCTGCTTTAAGCGTTTAAGCACATCTTTATTGTCCGCTAAGATACGGTCAAAATCAATAGACTGGTCACCGATGAATCGTTCAAACTCTTCAGGAGTAACAGCTTGCAGATAATCTGCTATATTACCATGATACGCATCCCGGAAACTGAAATCCCTTGAAGCCATTTTGGTTCTGGCATCATTTAAATAAGGTTTCTGCATCGGATGTTCGGCAAGTTCATTCACAATGCGCTCTACCTCGTCAATGGTAAGTAACCTGCCACCATTTTCTTTAAACCGTTCACTGAGAGCTGCCCCCACACCGTTTTCAAAAGAAGAAATAACCAATAAAACCTCTGAATACAGCGTGTGTCGAACATTGTCTTTGGAATCCAACTTCAATACTTCCCGATACTCCTTAGCATTCTCCTTGAATACAGCCTTATATATAAAGTCTGTAATTTGAGGATATTTGTATGTGGGATGTCCGTCCACATATTGATTGATGGCAGAAGTGAGATTCTTGCGATAGTTTTCTTCTGTGATTGCAGCAGGAAGATAATGTACATCCCTGCGGTTTATGTATTTTGTTCCGCCACCCGTCTTTTCATTGATGGTGGTAATCACGAAATCCAAGATAAGGCTACGTACTTTTTTTGCTTTCTCACTCTCTGTAAGCAACATACCCATATCCAAGAATGAGCGGAAATTAAACAATCCAAGTTGGGTCGTTTTGCTCCCGACATTTATGACGGGAGCAAATTGTAACTTTAACTCTTTCAGGTGTTTACCTTTACATAAAACATAACCGTTAGCTGCTAATTCATCTGAATGTTTTTCCAAATAGCGTTCTATGGTTCGTTCTTCTACTTCGTAGAAATCGGCAACCATTTTTTTTGTAAAGCGATACTCTCCCTCAAAGAGCATTCCTTCAATGTCAAGATGCTCCTGTACTTTGCTGACCGCAAAACGGTTGTTAAGTACATTTTGTCTTTCTATGTTTGAGATGGTTAAATCTTTCATATCACTTCACAATTATCAGTTACACGATTTTATGTCAATGCCGAGAATCTTTTGAATTTCGGAAAGCGTTTTGTCTATTTCATGGTCGAGCGCAGCACGTTTTTCAAAATATTGTTTGAGCAGTTCTGCTGGAGGGAGTATTTCTTCTTCCTCTTTCGGGAACTTACATTGATCAAAATTGCAATCCAAGTCTATCAATTGTTGGGCAGTGAACACACGGCTCTTTTCACCCACCTCGTCACTGATAATTTCTTTCCTGTCTTTCCACCATTCCTGAATAGGTAGGGTATGCTCCACCTTCATTGGTTTGGTCTTTGAGAAGTGTTTGTACCCTTCCGGCATATCAAGACGATAGAACCATGTTTCTTTGGTCTTGAATCCTTCTTCGCAACCTTCGGCTTCTTCATTATTAAAGAAAAGGATATTGGTTGCAATAGATGTGTATGGAGAGAATATAGAACCCGGCAAACGGATGATTGTATGTAGATTGAACTTGCGAAGGAGATTTTCTTTAAGTGCAAGTTTTGCTCCATCTGTACCAAATAAGAAACCATCAGGGATAATCACACCGCACCGTCCACCAGCTTTGAGGCGATACATGATAAGGGCGATAAACAAATCCGCAGTTTCACTTGAACGGTACTGTACTGGGAAGTTGCTTTTTACGCTGTCTTCCGTGCTACCACCATACGGAGGATTCATGCCGATAACATCAACCTTGTCGCTTTCCTTGAAATCAGTAACATTCGTTCCAAGCGAATCACAGTTGGTTATGTTGGGAGCTTCAATATCATGGAGCAGCAGGTTTGTGATGCTCAAAAGGTAGGGCAACGGTTTCCATTCCTGACCTACAACGGCATTTTGTAGTTTTTCTCCATCTGCCGCAGAGCCAATATTCCTGCCCATATATTTAAGTGCCGAGGTGAGGAAGCCTCCCGTTCCACTGGTGAAGTCGCCAAAGGTTTCGCCCAATTTCGGGTCGAGCATCATCACAATAAAATCAGTCAATGCACGTGGTGTGTAGAACTCTCCGGCATTTCCTGCCGATTGCAGATCTTTCAAAATTCCCTCATAAATATCTCCGAATGTGTGACGGTCGTCAGCATCGTCAAATTCGATTTCGTTTACAATGTTGACCACTTGGCGCAGAAGCGTTCCATTCTTCATATACTGGTTCAAGTCTGCAAATGTTTCTTGAACAATGCTTTTAGCTCTTGGGGTATTGGCATCTATCGGGAGATTCTTCAAGGTAGGAAACAGTTTCTCATTGACGAAAGAGAGTAGGGCTTCTCCCGTCAATGCTTCACCGTCTTTTTTATCTATTGCCCAGTTACGCCAACGCAAATCCTCGGGGATAATGGACTTGTATTTCTCATCTTTCCATTCCCATGTTTCTTCTTGTGTGTCATAGACTTTCAAGAAGAACATCCAAGTCATCTGTTCAATTCTTTGTGCGTCACCATTGATACCTGCGTCTTGACGCATGATATTCTGGATTCGCTTTATGATATTATTTACTGCCATTTTTAAGCTGATTTATATATTTGATATTCCAATTCTCTGATGGCTTGTTCAAAAGCGACTTTGCCACCAAATAGTTTTATGATTTTAGTTGGTTTCCCTATGCTGTTGAATGGAGGAATCTCCAAAATATTTGCCTTTTCAAAGTCAAGAATACCATTCTCCGCATATTTGTCAAGAAGAGCCTCCAATACTTCACGAGCCTTGCCTTCGTACTTTCCGAAGTAGTTACGTTTCTTTACATTGTTAGCCCTTTCTTTCCTCGTCAATGGTGGTTGGTCAAATGCAACGTGACATATCACATCGAAGATATCGGCATCTTTCAATGCTGGATTTGCTTCACGTACTGCGTCTATCAAGATGGCATATTCCTTTAACTCATCCATAACCGCCTGTTTGCGTTCTGCTTCAGTCCACGTTTGTACGAAATCATCCAAACTTTGATAGTGTCGCAACAGTTGCTTTCTCGCAAAGGACTGAACGCTTTCCGTTCTCATGGTTTTGCCATCCTCTCCCAAAACAGATACTATCTCATGAGCAATACGAATATCCTTTCCATTGATAAGATACTTTTCACGAGGTTCGTGAGCTGTTGGAGGATTTGAGGGAACAGGCGGATATGGCTTCGGCTTTTTTCCACTGCCTTGGGGTGGTTCAGGGTCGCCGTCAAATGACGGGTCTTTGAATTTTGCGGTAGCATTGCGGAAGTCGAGGATTTCCAGATGCCACTTGCCTTTGTCTTTTCTAAGTCGTGTGCCACGCCCAATGATTTGCTTAAATTCCGTCATAGAGCCAATTTCTTTATCAATGACGATTAAGCCACAAGTTTTGCAGTCCACTCCTGTAGATAGAAGTTCGGAGGTAGTAACAATTACCGGATAAGGTTCGTCAACACTGATAAAGTTGTCTAACTGCTTCTTCCCCTCTTTGTCCTCTCCGACAATGCGTGTTACGTAGTAAGGAGATTTTTTACATAAATCGCTATTCATGTTGATAAGCAGTGTTCGCATTTCGGCGGCTTCCTCAATATCTGAACAGAACACGATTGTCTTTGTCATACGACCGATGTCGTATAACATTTGGGTAATCCTGTGTGCTACTACTTTACGCCTTAACTTAATGGCAAGGTCACGACCTATATTCTGTCTTTGATATAATTTCTGTTCAATCTCCTTTCCTAATAAATCTATTTCACCTTCATCGGGAGTCCAGCCCTGCAAATCAACGTTGATGAAGTCGGCAGTAACCCGATATGGAGCCAAGAAACCATCTTGGATTCCTTGAAGAAGGGAATAGGTATATACCGGCTCTCCGAAATAATCCAAGTTGTTTGCTCCTTCATCAGCTTTCGGGGTAGCAGTCATACCGATTTGGGTAGCCGAGCTGAAATACTCCAATACTTTGCGCCATGCAGAATCGTCCTTTGCGCTACCACGATGGCACTCGTCAACGATAATCAAATCAAAGAAGTTTGGCTGCACCTCCAAAAACGGATCTGGCTTGCCCTCTTTTCCAACCAGTTGGTGGTATAACGCCATATATACCTCGTATGAGGAGTCAATTTTCTCTTCGCCTTCCCCAACAGAAGTTATCTTAGTCATAAACTTCTTGAAAGGTTTGAAGTCTTGCACCATTGTTTGGTCAATGAGGATATTTCGGTCTGCAAGATAAAGAATCTTTTTCTTTGCTCCGCTTTTATGGAGACGATGGATAATCTGGAAAGCAGTAAAAGTCTTACCAGTACCGGTAGCCATTACGACAAGTACACGCTGTTGTCCTCTTGCAATGGCTTCCACTGTACGGTCAACCGCTATACGTTGGTAATATCTTGGCTCATGGCTATGGGCATCATAATAAAACGGTGTTTCTATTATGTTAAGTTCATCCGATGTATAGTTCTTGGATGCAAGATAACGATTGTATAGTTCTTCTTCTGTCGGGAAATTTTCTAACTTGATTTCGGTTTCTTTCCCTGTGATAAAATCATGTTCCAAGAAAGCATCTCCATTACTGGAATACGCAAATTTCAAGTCAAGGATTTGGGCATAATCCATAGCTTGTTGAATACCACCACCAACAGCGTGTTTATTGTCTTTGGCTTCTACTACTGCAATGGGCTTACCTTTATGGTATAATAGATAATCAGCCTTTTTCCCTTCTGCTACTGAATGTTGGTTGCCAACAACAAGTACTCGACCATCCGTGAAATAATACTCTTCACGCATATTTACGCTTACCGCCCAGCCTTTTTGTTGGAGTGCAGGGGTAATGAACAAAGTACGTATCTCTTGTTCTTTGAGTTCTTTCTTGTTTACTTCCATGATAATAAATTGTTTTAGGATTTATTACTGCTAACAATCAAATCTTTCACGTCAATATCAAGAACATTAGCTATATCATTAAGGGTTTTGAGGTCTGGTTGAACAGAATTACTACACCATTTACTTACAGTGCAATTGGATTTACCAATCTGTTCTGCAAGCCATTTTCCTGTTTTCTGTTGTTCTGCAAGTACTACTTTTAGTCTGTTCAAATTAGCCATGAGGTAAAATGTTTTAATTCAAGAGCAAATTTATATAAATAGTCTGATAACATAAGCAACTTCCGATAATAATTATTATTTGGAAGCGAAAAAATGGCTTAGATACCGTATTTCGACAGGATATTTTCGTCAATTTCAATTTTATGCCGACCTGTTGTAGTTCGCAGATTCTTTCTTACGGTGTCAAACGTGGAGTTAGTGAACCATTCGGCAAATGTCGCCATCACAAATGATGTAGTTACATCTCCACCTATATTATATTGGAAAGCGATGTTCCAAGCAAAGTTCTTTAAAGAGATTTGTGTGAGCGAACTATGTTTCTTAATATGAATCTCGGTCATGGAAAGCACTTGACGATTAGTCACAAAATAGCGGACAGATTCGCAAATTTGGAAAATCTCTGTTTCGTCCAAATCAAAACGCTTGAATGTGTCTCGTGTATATTTCAGGATAGCATTTAATTTCTCGTCTTCTTCTCTTTCTTTTTGTTGCTTGTATTGTTGTTGCTCATGCTGGTATTCATAATGGAATAATTCCATACGCCTTTTTTGTACTTCTACACAATCTTGGGTATGTAAGGATGCAACAGCCGAAGTCTTTTTATCTGTCACTTCATCGGCTAATGCCAAATGTGACAAAGGAGTTTCTATAATGTATCTTGCTATAGAGATGCAAAGATGATATAGAAGTTTCAGTATCACATATCCGACAGCCATAACGAACGGAAGCAAACTCATTCGTATGCTAAGCATATTGCATATTTGAAATGCAATCATTGAAGCCAGCAACACCGCAATGACCTCTATTGTCAAAGAATGGAGTATATATTGTTTTTGCTTCATGCCTATTGTTTTTTATTTCTCAATGCAAAGGTATAACACTTTTTCATAAAAAACGAAAGGAAAAAATAGATACAGTTTTGCAAATCAATAGCTTATGAAAAGAAAAGCATAATAAGAGAAAATATCGAAGACTATCTGAAAACAAGAGAAAATAGAAATCGTCAAAAACAGTATAGTTAAACTAAGTTAAAGTTTTTTTGCGGTAGCTTTTCTATTCTCGCTAAGGCTGAAATATAGAGTAAACGAAGTAAAGTAATCATATTTGTACCAAGTTGTATATAATACACTGATATACATTAGTAATTATCTTTGAGGAAGTAGTCCGACTCCATCCGCTGATCGAACATGTGGATGTCGCGGATGCACAATGCGCCGCCTTCCCATAGCAGGTTGGTGCGGTAGTAACGGCTGTTGTACCATACGGTTTTACGATCCTTTTCACGGTAGTCGGTCAGTGCCGTGACGGCCGTCGGGGGCGTTACCGGGAAATTCTCCCGGAACCATTCGCCCGACCGGGTGAGCGTCTCCACACGGATTTCGCCCTTGCGGAAACGGTTTGCCAGCAGCGGGATCTGGATGTTGAGCCCCTTCTCTATACTGCCCCAGGTGAAGGAGTTTTCCTGCCCGGCCTGGGTGTAGGCGAATGCGAGGCAGGGTTCTTCGAACATCGACCGGAAGAACCACTCGACCCACTGGCGGCTGCCGCCGCTGTCGCCGTAGACGGGTTCCAGCGAGATCACCCCCTGCAAGGCTCCGCCCACGCAGTTGTCGTACTGGTAGATCGGGTCGCTGCCCAGCATGCGGAATACGGGGACGGGGATCTGTCCCTCGCGGGTCTGAGCAGGCATGTAGGCATTGACCCGGCTGGGATAATAAGCCTGGTTCCAGTAGCCGCCCCACAGCGTGTAGCCGTCGGTACCTATCTGGTCTTTGCAGTTGCACGAAGCGACGATGCCGTATTTGTCGTACATGTACCCGAGCGTATAGGCGTCGATGAACCATGACCCGATGGCCGTCGGGTATTTGCCGAATATCTCTTTGAATTTTTCCATGTAGACGTCCACCAGTTTGCGGCGTTCTTCGGGTGTGTACCCCGTTGCGAAGCCCACGTCGGCATGCCAGTCCCACGGGTAGCGGCCGCGCCACTTGAGCCCTGCGGCTTCCACGTGGGGCTGCGTGATCTCCCACCAGCCGCCCACCTCGGTGCCGGGATAGACATCCTGTGTCAGCAGTTTCCGGTAGCGGGGATTGATCAGCGCGTCGTATTGCAGCAGGAACGTGGCCGGGAGACCGTATTCGGCGAGCTGTGCCGCCTGCCGTGCGACGGTTTCGTAGAGTACCGTTTCGGTGATCTCTTCGCTGCGCGGTTCGATATTGCGGATGAAGTTGACGATGTTGACGATGCGGGGTGCCTCAGAGCCGGCCTTGCCGGCTGCGGATGCGGAGATGCATCCGCAGCAAAGTGCGAGCAGGAGTAGTTTGCAGGTTTTCATGATTATTTTGTTTCAGGTATACAAATATAATCGGCAGATCCGAACCGAGGCAATTCCGGTGTGCATTTTGCAGGGAAACGTACGTAATATGCCAAAATTCGTACCTATGGAAAACAAAGAAACGACCTGCACGCCCTGCGAGCAGAATTTCGAACGTAAAGTGAATGAGCTGGTCAAGGAGGGCGAAGCCCCCGATGCCGAGCAGCGCGCAAAGAAGGAGGCCGAGGTCAAGGCCGCTTTCGACGAACACGGGAAGCCGGAAAAATAACCGTTCCGGATGAGGATTGGGGTGCCTGCACATTCGTTGTGCGGGCACCCCTGCGTTTGATGGCGGCCGGCTTTCGGGCGGAATCGGACGGGCGGATTGCCGCTATTTCGGGGAAATGATTATCTTTACGCGGTTAATTAGGTCGATTTATGGTAAAAAAGAATATTTTGGGTACTATCGGGGGAACCCCGATGGTGCGGATCAACCGGCTTTGCCCCAACCCGAACGTCAATATCTATGCGAAACTCGAAGGTTTCAACCCCACGGGCAGCATCAAAGACCGCATTGCGCTGCGGATGATCGAGGAGGCCGAACAGGACGGGCGCCTCACGCCCGGCAAGACGATCATCGAACCGACGTCGGGCAATACGGGCATCGGCCTGGCCATCGTCGGCATCGTCAAGGGATATCCCGTGGAGATCGTGATGAGCAGCGCCGTGTCGGTCGAGCGGCGTAAAATAATCCGTTCCTATGGTGCGAAGGTGATCCTTACGCCCGCCGAGGAGGGAACCGACGGGGCGATCCGCCTGGCCCGCAGCAAGGTGGCCGGCGACCCCGAAAAATATTTCATGCCCGACCAGTTTGCCAATGCGGGTAATTACCTGGCGCATTACCAGTCTACGGCACTGGAAATCTGGCAGCAGACAGGCGGCAGGATCGACTACCTGGTCTGTGCGATCGGCACGTCGGGGACGCTGATGGGGCTTTCGCGGTTCCTGAAGGTGATGAAGCCCGACATCAGGGTCGTCTGCGCGCAACCGATCCGGGGCCACTATATCCAGGGATTGAAGAATATGGAGGAGGCTATCGTTCCGGACATTTACGATCCTTCGCAGATCGACATGCAGGAGATGGTCGAGAGCGAAGAGGCGATCGCCATGGCGCGGGAGATCATTGCCAGGGAGGCGATCTTCGCCGGCATGAGCAGCGGCGCCGCGATGCTGGCGGCCGTGCGCACCGCGCAGCGCATCGAACGGGGCAATATCGTGGTGGTTTTCCCCGACCGTGCCGAGAAATACCTGAGTACGACGATGTTCGACGAGTTCGCGGACTGATGTGCGGACGGTGGATGTGAAAAAGCCTGCGACCGGAAAGTCGCAGGCTTTTTTGCCGTCGCAGTGCTTCTTTTTGCTGTCGTAACCCCTATTTTTGGGCGTTGTAGGCTTCGACGCCGCTCTTGAGGAATCCCACGAAATTGTCGACGTTGAGGTCGTACCCGCGCGGCGGCACGAGTTGTTTTCCGTCCCGTCCCTGGAGCACGTAGTAAGGCTGGGCATTTACCCCGTAGGTTTTCAGGGCGTAATACGAGTTTATCTTGCCGAGGCTTTTGAGCACCTTTCCCGTGTCGGTGGTTACCCATTCGTCCTCGGGAAGCACTTTCTTGTCGTCGGAATAGAGCGCCACGATCACGTAGTCGTTGCGCAGGATGTCGAGCACCTGCGGGTCTGCCCATACGCGGGCTTCCATTTCGCGGCAGTTGACGCACCCGTGACCCGTGAAGTCGATGAAGAGCGGTTTGC
>NZ_FR893396.1:12284-25720 GCF_000435435.1 Alistipes sp. CAG:29
AGAGCGGTTTGCCGACCTTTGCGGCATAGGCCTCGGCTTCTTTCAGGTCGAAGAATCCTTCGAGGCCGTGGGGCAGGTGCAGGAAATCGCTGTGCTTGGGTTTCTGTCCCTCGACGGTCAGCAGCATGCGCGTTTCTCCGCCCGAAGCGGTCGGCGCTTCCTTCCCGATCACGAAATCCTGCGTATGCAGCGGCGGCAGGTAGCCCGAGAGGCCTTTGAGCGGGGCGCCCCACATGCCGGGGATCAGGTATACGACGAACGAGAAGGTGACGATGGCCAGTGCCAGGCGTCCTACGCCCAGGTAGGGCGTATCGCTGTCGTGCGCGAATTTGATTTTCCCCAGCAGATAGAGCCCCAGGAGCGAGAAGGTCACGATCCATACGGCGAGGTATATCTCGCGGTCGAGCAGCCCCCAGTGGTAGGTCTGGTCGGCGACCGAGAGGAACTTCATGCCGAGCGCCACCTCGATGAATCCCAGCACGACCTTCACCGAGTTGAGCCATCCGCCGCTTTTGGGCAGCTTCTTGAGCATCGACGGGAAGAAGGCGAAGACGGTGAAGGGAAGCGCGAAGGCGACGGAAAACGCCAGCATGGTGACGATCGGGCTCCAGAATTCGCCCGACGTCGATTTGATAAGCACCGAACCTACGATCGGGCCCGTGCAGGAGAAGGATACCAGCACGAGGGTCAGGGCCATGAAGAAGATGCCGGCCAGGCCTTTCGAGTCGGCTTTGCTGTCGGTTTTGTTGACCATCCACGAAGGCATGGTGATCTCGAACGCTCCGAAGAACGATGCGGCGAATACCATGAATACGAGGAAGAAAAGGATATTGGGCAGCCAGTGTGTCGCCAGCCAGTTGAAGATGTCGGCCGTCACGGCATCGCCCCCGACGATGCGTGTGATGACGATGATTGCGGCTATCGGCAGCGTGTAGAGCGCGACGATGAAGAACCCGTACATGCCGGCGCGGAAACGTCCCATCGCGGGGCTGCCGGAGCTTTTCATGAAGAACGATACGGTCATCGGCACCATGGGGAATACGCAGGGGGTCAGCAAAGCTGCAAAACCCCACAGGATCGCCTCGATGATCAACGCCCACAGCGAGCCTCCGCCTGCGGCGTCTTTCTGCGCAGGTTCCGCTGCGGCCTGTGCCGAGCCTCCGTCGGCATTGTCCGGGGCTTTCGCAAGGGCGGCCTTGTCCGCAGTTCCCGCTGGGGCCGTATCCTGCGGCGTGGCGGCCGATGCCGTCGCTGCGCCGGCCTGTGCCGTCAGGTCGATCGTCATTTCCGTATCCTCGGGCGGCATGCAGCTCGTGTCGTCGCAGATCATCCACTCCAGCTGGGCCGTGACGGCGGCCTTTTCGGCCGCGAGCTTCACCCGCTGGGCGAATAGCGCCTTGCCGGCAAAGGTGCCGATCTCCATCTCGAAGGTCTTGTCGTAGTGGCGCTCGGGAGTGGAGAGTTGCTCTACGCCGCCCTCGAGCGTAGCCCCGGCACCCGCGGTGAAGGTGATCGTCGTGGCATTGGGCCCGCCTTCATAGGGCCCCATGTCATACATATGGTAAGGCGCGGGGATCGAGGCTTCGAGTACGATCCGGTACATGTCGCCGTCGAGGTGCTCCACGGTGCTTTTCCAGCTTACGTTTTGCGCCGAGACCGCCGTCACGGCAAACATGGCCGCTATGGGCAGCAAAAGGGTACGAAACAGATTGTGCATAGTCGTATCGCTTATAATTTGTGCAAATATAACGGTTTTTTACGGATAAATTGCTACATTCGCACGATGATCCGCCTCTCGCTCATAATCCCGACGCATAATCGTGCCAGACAGCTTCTCGCGGCGCTCGAATCCGTCGTGCGGCAGGACATGCCCGCCGGGGAGTGGGAGTGCGTGGTGGTGAACAACAATTCGACGGACGATACGCCCGCCCGGTTCGCGGCCTTCGCGGCACGGTATCCGGCGCTCAACCTGCGCATGGTGACCGAGACCGGCCCGGGGGTTTCCTATGCCCGCAACCGGGGGATCGCGGAAACTTCGGCGCCCTACATGGCCTTCATCGACGACGACGAACGTATCAATGCGGGGTTTATCCGGGCGTATGCCGAATTCTTCGACGCACATCCCGATGCCGTCGTGGCCGGGGGGCGCATCATTGCCGAGTATGTCTCGGGACGTCCGGCGTGGATGTCGAAATATACCGAACTGCCTGTCGCCAACCCGATGGATTTCGGCCATGCCGTACGGCCTTTTCCTGCCGGACGTGTTCCCGGGGGAGGCAACATGGCTTTCCGCCGCTCCGCAACCGTCCGATACGGCGGGTTCGACCCTTCGCTGGGGCGTGTGGGAGGGATGCTGGTCGGTGGCGAGGAAAACGATTTCTTCGAACGCATGATGCGCGGCGGCGAGACATGCTGGTATGTCCCCGATGCCGTCATGTGGCATATTATCCCGCCCGGAAAACTTACCGAGGACTATTTCCGCCGCCTTTGCTACAACGTCGGCGTGAGCCAGCGCCTGCGGGCGGGCATCTACCGCCGTTATCCGAAGGCCGTTGTGCTGGAATGTATGAAATGGGCGGCTACGCTGTTGCTTTCGCTGACGATGTCCCCCCGTAAATCATTGTGGCTGATTCGTATGCGTTACGAGATCAGCCGGGGGCTTTTCTCCCGTGCCGGCCATTGAGCTGTGCTTTAATTGCGTACGGGGATTTCCTTGCCGAAATAGCGGCAAAGCATGATGTAGCACATGTAGAGCGCCAATGAGGGGTGCTCTTCTTCGCATCCGGGCGAGAGGTTGAGCGCCATGTCCGAAAACCGCCCGAAATCTTTTCCGTCCAATTCTCCCGTTTCCCCCAGTATCTGGTAGGTTTCGAAATCGTCCCGCTGTTCCTCGCAGCTGGGTTCCAGTTCGGCTATTTCGAACGAGCTGGCGTTTAGCCGGGTCAGGCAGCAGAACTCGGGTTTCCCGCCGCGCCCCAGGTCGCGGTAAAAGCCGATGACCTCCGTGTGTCCGATCCGGCCTGCGGGGAGGTTGGTTTCTTCGCGCAGCTCCCTCTCGGCTGCGGCTTTCAGCGTCTCCCTGAAATCGGAGTCCGGACGCAAATCGCTGAAGTCGACCGATCCCGATCCCGAAGGAGTCAGGCGGTCTGTCGAAGTGAGGGCCTTGTCGTTCTGGTGGAGGATAATGACATATCCGTCGGTTGTGACGGCCAGCGTCGAAATGCCGATGTGGTCGCTCATGACCGATTTTTCGAGCCGGCGTACCGGGTAGTTGGCGATGTTCGCGGGAGGGGTCATGCCCCAACCGCTTTGGTGGGAGAGTTTTTTCGTATAGATTACGTTCGTCAGGTAGGAGTTGTAGTAACAGCCTTTGCATACCCGGACGTACCATTCTCCGCCGCTTTCCCCGAATTCGGATGCCATGCACAGTTTGCGCTCGTTGTAAAAACTGCCGTTCCTGTTCTTCATTTCGTGCCACTTGCCGTTGAGGAACGGCAGCAGGATGTCCCGGTAATTCTTTATGTATTTCAATACCCGCTTTTCCTTGTCGGTGCATAGTATCGCATGGATGGGGCGGTCTGCTTGCAATAAGCGGTCTATGTTGTCGCTGTGCCGCAATACGGTGCCCGGGAAGGCGATCGGGGCGGCGGTATAAATCTCATCCAACTCGTCGGCTGCCTCCGGAGTCTTGTGCCGATAGATGTCGTGGAGGTTGTAATACTCCGTCTTACGCGTGTAGGCGTAGAAATCCTTTACGAAACAGATCGTCTGCCAGATAAGGGTCGTAAAGACCAGGAACAGGAAAAGGAACAGGTTGCCGGTTTGCATCAGCGTTTGGTAGTCGATGGCCGAATAGAGCAAAATGGCGAGGTCTATGACGATCGCGACGATATTGATGTAGCCGATTCGCTGGCCGTAATGGATAAAGTCCAGCCGGTTCCTGATTTTGACTTTGGCCGAAGTCCATATTTTGTCCATGCCGCCGGTGTTTTGTGTCGTAAAAATAACAATAAATTCCGATTTTACCGGTGTTGCCGGTCGGTTCCTGCCTTTGGAATAAAGAAAGCGGCCTTACGGGCCGCTTTCTTTATTCCAATTTTCCGGGTCAGAACAGGTATTTCTCGTTCCTGACCTTGTTCACCAGGCGCGAGATGTCCTCCCAGGCCTCTTCGCCGAAGGTAGTCCCGACGACTTCGATGACTTTGCCCGCCGTGATGGCGCCGATCGTGCCGCACTGGCGCAGCGAGAGGTTCTCGCAAAGCCCTGCGAGGAACCCCGCGGCGTAGAAATCCCCGGCGCCCGTCGTGTCGACGCGTTTTGCCGCAGCCAGGATGCCGACATGCACCACTTCGTCGCCGTGCTTGATCATGGCGCCCTTGATGCCGATCTTCACCACGGCCAGTTCGCACATCTCCGAGATGCATTGCAGGGCGTTCAGCGGCTCCGCCTCGCAGGCGAAGGTCTTGGCTTCGTCCTCGTTGGCGAAAACGATGTCGACATAGTCCCTGACGAGGTTACGCAGGAATTCGAGGTTTTCGGCCACGATGTTGAAACTGGCCAGGTCGATGGCGACCTTCAGTCCGCACTCCTTGGCCGTGCGGGCAGCCTTGCGGATCAGGTCGTGGTCTTGGACGATGTAACCTTCGATATAGAGGCAGTCGTACCCGTCGAAGATCGCCGGGTCGATCTCCGCGGCGGTCAGTTCGAGTGCCGCGCCGAGGTAGGTGACCATTGTCCGCTCGCCGTCGGGCGAGATGAGCGACACGCACTTGCCCGAACGTTTCGAGCCACGGAAGATTACGGGTTCCACGCCCAGGTTTTCGAGTGCCTGGACGAA
The DNA here is from genome assembly GCF_000435435.1 of Alistipes sp. CAG:29. NCBI lineage: Bacteria > Pseudomonadati > Bacteroidota > Bacteroidia > Bacteroidales > Rikenellaceae > Alistipes > Alistipes sp. CAG:29. Next base: position 17,122 of record NZ_FR893396.1, read on the forward strand.
GAAGTCGCCCGTCGTATCCTGTCCGACCTTGCCGATGAACCCGACCTGGCAGCCCAGTTTGGCCATGGCGCGGATGGTGTTGCCGGCCGAACCGCCGAGCGAGAGCGAGTAGGGCAGTCCTGCCACGGATTTCGAGATTTCGGTCTGCAGTTTGGTATCCACGAGGCTCATCGAGCCTTTGGCGAGTTTGAAGCGACCCAGCACGGAGTCTGATTCCAGGTTGACCAGCATGTCCGTCAGGGCATTGCCGATTCCGATAACACGTTTCATTCGGTAAGTTCGGGGTTGTCTGTTGTGAAATTATATGGAGAGTATCTTTACCAGATCGAGCGAATTGCGGTCGATGCCCTTGTTGTGCATGGTCGCCTTGGCGAAGGGGACGTAGGCGATCTTGCCGTTCTGGATGCCGATCATCACGTTGCGCTGTTCGTCGAGGAACGCCTCGATGGCTGCTTCGCCCATCCGCGAGGCGAGGATGCGGTCTACGGCCGTCGGTGACCCGCCGCGCTGGATATGCCCCAGGATCGTGACGCGGGCGTCGTACTGCGGGAACTCCTTCTTGACACGTTCGGCCAGTGCCGTGGCGCCGCCCGTCTTGGGGTTCTCTGCCACGATGACGATCGCCGAGTTCTTGCTCTTGCGGAAGCCGTGGTTGATGAGTTCGGCCAGCTGGTCGACCTCGGTGTCCATTTCGGGGATGATAGCCGCTTCGGAACCCGTGGCGATGGCGCTGTTCAGCGCCAGGTAACCCGCCGTATGTCCCATGACCTCGACGAAGAAGAGTCGCTCGTGGCTCGATGCCGTATCGCGCAGTTTGTCGACCGCCTCCACGATCGTGTTCAGCGCCGTGTCGTAGCCGATCGTCGAGTCCGTACCCCCGAGGTCGTTGTCGATCGTCCCGGGAAGCCCGACGATGGGCACGTTGTACTCCTGCGCGAAAATCCCTGCGCCTGTCAGCGAGCCGTCGCCGCCGATGACCACCAGCGCGTTGATGCCGGCTGCGACCATGTTGTCGTAAGCCGCCTTACGTCCTTCGGCCGTGGTGAACTCCTGGCTGCGCGCCGTTTTGAGGATCGTGCCGCCCAGTTGGATGATGTTGCTCACGCTCTGGGACTTGAACTCTACGATCTCGTTGTATACGAGACCTTTGTATCCGCGCATGATACCCTTTACCGTAAAGCCGTTATAGATTGCGCTGCGGGTTACCGCACGTATTGCCGCATTCATGCCGGGGGCGTCGCCTCCCGATGTGAGAATGCCGATGCATTTGCTGCCAGCCATAGTTTTTCGTTTAAACACAAAATCCCTCAAAGGTAGTAATTATTTTAAATTTTTCAAAAAAACGAGGGCGCTACCCGTGGGTGCGCCCTGCGTTCCGAAAAAACTTTTTATTTTACCTAACGCCTGTGGCCTTATTCGGTCTGCTGCTCCTGCGCAGCAGTGTCTGCGTCCGCCTCTGCGGCTGCCTGCGTGCTCTGTCCGGCCTCTTCTGCCGAAGCCTTGCGGCTTTTCCCAACCTTCACCCGTTTGCCGTCGGCCTTTACTTCCAGCCCGGCCTTGTCTTTGTCGATCGTAATGTCGATCGATTTGTTCGGGATGCTGATGTGCAGCGTCTTGTGGCCGTCTTCGATGACGTTCTGGCTTTCGTACTCCTTGAGCAGCTTTTGTACCGTCGTCGTGTCGTTGTCGATCACCACTTCGGTGTTGAGCACCTGTTCGATCACGTTACGCTTGGCGCGGAACCGGTCGCCCACATCCTCGCGGATGGCAATGCAGGCGCATGCGATGAAACTTGCGAGCCACAGCAGGAAGATGACCAGCACGGTCGTGCCTCCGGGCTTGCGCGAAGCGATGAGGCACATCAGTACATAAATGAGCAGTATGACGGGAATCAGTACAATAAATATGCCGAGAATAGGTACCCACAGCGTCATGCCCAGCGGGAAGAAAGGCGAGAGTATGCCTCCGCCGCCCACGACCAGGGCGAACAGCCCGATAATCAGGGCGCAGGCCCCCATGATAAGCCCGAATACGAGCAGCCCCGCGAAAAGCTTGAGCAGGATCAGCACCACCTTGCCGAAGACCGAGACGGCCTCCGCCACGATCGGCTTGGCCCTGACGTCGGGATCGCAGCCCGCGGTGGCTTCGGTGGTCTCGCGGATCGACTGTGCGGTGATTTTTTCGCCGTTCATTTCGAGCTTCTGGCGTGCCGTGCGTGCCGCCGGTACGGCGAACCACATGATAACGTAGCAGATGACGAAGATGCCGAACAGGTTGCCCATCATCGATCCCGTCCAGTCCATGAACGGAATCCAGTGCAGGAAGCTCAGCAGGATCGGCAGGAACATGCCCAGCCGGATCCATACGGGATCGACGTCGAAGTACTTGCCGATGCCGGCGCATACGCCGCCCAGCTTGGCGTTCTCCGTGTCGCGGTAGAGGCGGCGCGGGATACGCGGCTCTTCGGGGGCTTTTTTGTCCGAACTCTCCTCGGAGATGTCCTCGACCGAGCCCATCTGGTGGATGATATTCAGGATCAGGGGTTTCTCGACCACGCGGGTGTTGTCCTGCGTTGTGAGGATCAGCTCGGCTATGCGGGCTTCGATGTCGGCGACGATCTCGGCTCCGTCGGGCGTATCCTTGTAGGTCTTTTTCAGACTGTCGAGATAGTTCTCCAGCTCCTGGTAGGCATCGGCGTCCATCGTGAACGCTACGCCCGATATGCTGCATTTTTTAACCTCTTTCATAGTTGTGCCGTTGGGGGATTATTTCCTGCTTACGCTGCCGCCGCTCGATTTGCTGATGCTGGTCTGGCAGTCGCCCGTGTAACGGATCGAACTGCCGCTCGAAGCCTCGGCGCGGAGTTTGTCCGTGCAGTTGACCGTAGCTTTGGCAGCGCTCGAGGTGTCGACGCTGCAGTCGGCGACCGTGAATTCGGCGGCCGAAAGTTTTGCGGCCGAGCTCATGTCGATGCTGCATTTGTCGGCGGAGCCCTTCAGGGTGATCTTCGAAGCGCTCGATGCCCCTACCGTGCAGGAGCCGGTTTCGATGGCGGCGTCGATGTTCGAGGCGCTCGATGCGGCCACTGTGCAGGAGGTCGATTTCACGGCCGCGTCGATTCTGGCGGCACTCGATGCGTCGATCGAGAATTTGTCGGCCGTCAGCGTGACGTCGCTCGTGATTCGTGCGGCGCTCGATGCGTCGAGTGCGCGGATGCGCCCGTTGGCTGGGACGGTGACGGTCACGTCGGCGTTCGATACGTTGTTGACCGACTTGTCGATGGTCGCCGTCAGGCGTCCGCCCTTGGCCTCCACCACTACGTATTCCATAATGTTGTCGTCGGCTTCGATCGTGATTTTGCCGGTCGCCTTGCCGGTGATGACGACCTTCACGGCGCGTGCCGCATCCACACGGTCGAAATCCGGGGCGTCGATGGTGCGCGTGACGATGTTGCCGCTGCCTTTGATGCCCTTGCCGAAGAGTACCGACGGGGCTGCGATGCAGACGAAATATGTGGTGGCGGTGATCATGGTGCCCAGCAGGACTGCGATCAAAAGTATTCTTTTCATGGTTGTAATTATTTAAGGGTTGATTTTTTATTTTCCGTGGCGAATGACCTGTATCTGGCCTACGAGTTCGTCCCAGGCTTCGTCGAGCGTTTTAAGATATTCACGCCCCTTGTCGGTCAGCGTGTAGTATTTGCGGGGCGGCCCCTGCGGGGATTCTTCCCAACGGTAAGTCAGGAGCCCCGAATTTTTCTGCCGTGTGAGGATCGGGTACAGCGTACCCTCGACCACGATCATCTCGGCCTCTTTGAGTTCGGCGATGATCTTCGGAGCATACGAATCTTCGCGGGAAAGGATGGCGAGGATGCAATACTCCAGGATTCCCTTGCGCATCTGCGCTTTTACGTTGTCTTCAGCCATAATGCTTTATTCGGTTAATCGCTTCGGAGCCTTCGGTACGATCAGCCAGAGGATGATGTATACCCAGAGCGAAAGCCCGCCGAAGAGTATGAGGATGAGAGTTGCGATGCGTATGAGCGACGGGTCGAGCCCGAAGAAGTCGGCCAGTCCGCCGCAGACGCCAGCGATGATGCCGTCGCGTACCCGGTACAGTTTTTTTGTTTTGTCCGTTGCCATGGTTTTATCGGTTTTTACGGTTAATATTGAATTTCGGGGCGGGTTGTTCGGGGATGATGATCCAGAGGATGATGTAAGCCCAGATCGAAAGCCCGCCGAAGATTATCAGGAACAGCATGAGGAGCCGCATGACCGTAGCATCTACATGGAAGAAGTCGGCCAGCCCTCCGCAGATGCCGGCGATCGAGCGGTCGGTGCGCGAGCGGTAGAGCTTGCGGGTTTCCGGCTCGGCTTCCTCGTCCTCCTGCCGGGCGGTGTTGCCGCGGCGCTCGCCGAAGTCCGAGGGTGCCCCCATTCGATGCATCGCCGTGCGCACCGTGTCGAGGGTGATGACGCGCATCGGAGAGGAGACGATCTCGCGGAATATCTCGGCAATGCGTACCTCGATGTCGCCCATGGTTTCGGTGTCGTATTCGGGCAGGCGGCTGCGTATGTCGTCAAGATAACTCCTGAGTACACGGTAAGCATCTTCGTCGAGGGTGAAAGCCTGCGAGCCGATATTTACGTTTACTGTCTCTTTCATAGTCGTAGAGGTATTTTAGGGTTAATATTTCCGGTTTACTACTACTTTGGTATTGCAAATATAATACATATTTTAGTATTATGCAATACAAAGTACTAAATTTCTTCAAAAAATCTGCATTTTTTTGCCATACCTATATTATAGGAGCTCCGGCATGGGATCGGAAAGGCTTCTATTGAGGAAAAAATTACGATATTTACCGATCCGGTGTTGCGTTTTGCCCGGCTGCTTCGTCTTACAAATACAATGAAGGAATTCGAATTCACCCGTTACGTTGTGCCGCTCCGCGACCGTATGTTCCGTTATGCACAAAGCCTGCTGCTTTGCGCCGACGAGGCCGAGGACGTGACGCACGACCTGCTGGAGCGGTTGTGGACGGAGCGGGGGCGGCTCGACGGTTGCCGTGACATCGCTTCCTTCGTGATGGCAGCCGTGCGCAACCGTTGTTACGATTGCCTGCGCCGGCGGCGGGCGGACGGGCGCCGCAACAATGCTGTGGCAGGATGGGCGGAGCGTGCGACGACGGGGGATGCCGAAGGGTGGGAAGCGCGTGACCTGGTGCGCCGTGCGATGGCGGAGTTGCCCGGGCGGCAGCGCGAGGTGTTGTACCTGAAGGACATCGAGGGTTATCCGACCCGTGAGATTGCCGGCATGGTGGCTTGCGACGAAGCCCAGGTGCGCGTGATCCTCTCCCGCGCCCGCAATGCACTGAGGGGAATACTGAAAAAAATGATGGACGATGAAAGAGCGGAAAGAACGGATTGAGAAGTTGTTGGAGCGCTATTTCGAGGCGCGGACGACCGATGCCGAAGAGCAGGAACTGAAGGCTTATTTCCGGGAGGGGGAAACGGATCCCGGTTTGCGCTATGCCCGGGCGATGTTCTGCGGCATGGACGGACTTGCCGGGGAATGCCTGCCCGAGCGGGTGCAGGCCTTCGGGCATAGACCCGGCAGGAAGCGGAGGTTCCTGCGCCTGTGCGGGATCGCGGCAGCGGCCGTCGTGGCGCTCGGCCTTTTTCTGTGCGTGGAGTACATGCGCCGCCCCTATTGTTACATCGACGGGCAAGCGGTCTACGACAAGGACGTCGCCATGCGGACGACGGTCTATTTGCAGGGTTTTTCCGAGTTCGCCGACCCTGAGCATCTGGTCGAAGAATTGATTGTGAACGATTAAAATGATATGTCATGAAGAAACTGTTTGTTTTTGCGGGGGTATTGCTCCTGGCCTTTTCACCCGTTGCGGCGCAGAACGCCGACTCGGTTCGTTTCCGCCGTGCCGACGGGAAACCCGTGACCATCGAAACCGTCGACCGCGACTCGCTGGGTATCGACACGCTGCGGCGTATCGACACGGTCGACAACGGCCTGGTGACCCTGCGCGACGGGGGACGCGACGGCAGCATGGTGCTCGAAGTCGCCGGCTTCGGCCTCCGGCTGGGGCATACCCCGATGCAGAAGATGGAGGTGAAATCGCCCCGGGTTTGGCTCAACCTGCTCAGCGATATGGAGTTCGGTTTCACGCAGTTGACCGGGGTCGATTACTCCGGCTATGCCCCCGGTGAGGCGGGGTTCCTCGACCAGCGACTCGGCCCGTCGTTTCATTTCAGTTTTTCGGTCATGCAGATATGCCTGTCGCTGAACCGGAGCCGGACGCTCAGCCTCGGCCTCGGCCTGCAATACACGCTCGACAACATTCGCCTTGCCGATTCGGGAATCACCCTTGGCAACATCGGCGGACGCCTCGTGCCGGTAGCTCTGGACGAACCGGCCGACAAGTCGAAGGCGGTCACCTCCTCGCTCGGTATTCCCGTGCGGTTGATCTACGAGCCTGTGAAACGCCTCCGGATCACGGCCGTCGCCTATTCCGATTTCATGCTGGGGGCGGATGCCATCTATAAAAAACCGAAGGAGAAGCACAGTTTGTCCGGATTCCGGGCATACCAGTTCGGCCTGGGTGCGTCGGTCGCATACCGCGGGTTCGGCCTTTATGCCCGTTACGGTATCACGCCGCTGTTCAAGCACGATGCCGGCCCCGACTGCCATACGGTCTCGTTCGGGTTTGCCTATTCGCTCTCGCTGTAAAACCTGAAACGGAATGGCTATGAAAAGATTATTATTGGCACTTATTCTGCTTTTGCCTTGGCTGGTATCGGCGCAGACCGAAGGTGAACTCCGTGTGCAGCGGGGAGGAACCTGCGAACGGCCCGTTATGGCGATGAACCGCGATTCACTGGGGCTCGATACGTTGCGGAGGATCGATACGGTGGGCAACGACCTGATGGCACTGCGCGGAGCAGACCGCGAGGGCAATGTCATACTCGAGGTGGCCGGGTTCGGGATTACACTGGGGCGTGCCCCGGAACCGGAGTACGCCGATGTGGTGACCCGGTCGGGGCGTGTGAAACTCTATCTGTTCAACTGTGGTGAATTCGGGTTCTCGCAACTGGTTGGGGTCGATTACGACGGTTATGCCCCCGAAGAGAAGGGTTTTCTCGACCAGAAGCTGGGGAGTTCGATCCATGTCGCAGCCTCGGTTTTACAGGTGCAGGTTGCTCTGAACCGCAACCGTACACTCTATTTTGCCACAGATTTGAATTTTGCCGTGGATAATTACCGGCTTTCCGATGCGCAAATCCGCCTTGGGTACGAACATGGACGCCTCCTGCCCGTGGCGCTGGACGAACCGGCCGACAAATCGAAGTTCGTCACTTCGTCGCTCGGTATTCCTCTGAGGCTTATTTACAAGCCTTTCAGGAATTTTCAGGTGTCGGCCATCGCGTATTCCGACTTCGGGATCGAGCTGACTTCACTGCATAAAAAGCCGAAGGTGCAGTACGAGCTTTCGGGATTGCGGACATATCAGTTCGGTGTGGGCGGTTCGGTTTCCTATAGCGGTGTCGGGGGTTTCGTCCGTTACGGTGTGACGCCCCTTTTCAAGAAGGGGGGCGGCCCCGAGTGCCATACGCTGAGTTTCGGCATTTCGCTGCTCATGTAATTATAATCACGGAATCCATGAAACGATTGTTATTGATATTTGCCCTTTGCCTCTTCCTGCCGCGGTCTGTATCGGCGCAGAGCAGCTCCGTGGACAATTTCTTCCGGCGGTACGATGCCTCCGAAGGATTTACCAGCGTGCTGCTGGAGCAGAAGATGATGCAGATGATGAGCCGTCAGGCCGCGCAAAGGGGGGATAAAGGACTTGCCGTATTACTGAAGGACATTGAGTATATCCGTATCATTGCTCTCAAAGGCGGGGACAGCGGGATGCTGGTGCGCGATGCCGAGGCCGCCGTCGCCGCCGACCGGAAATTCCAGCCCGTCACCTCCGGTACGGAGGACGGGCAGACCACGAAGTTCTATATCCGGGAAACGGCCCTGTCGGTCAAGTCAGAGCTGGTGATGATTACCTACGGTGCGAAGGAAACCGTTGTGGTGAACATCTACGGCGAGTTCGACCTCAAGCAGGTGGCGCGGCTTTCGTCGATCCGCCCGCAATAAAGGCTGGGGCTTCGCCGGCTCCGTTTTACTCCCCGCCCGGATCGTTCCGGTGCCCTTCTTCGTCATAGATCGGCCTGTCGCCCTCTTCGGTCTCCCGGACGGCACCCGGGATCCTGTCCGCCAGCGGGATCTCGGTTTCCACGAGATTTTCGTCGATCAGGGTTTCGTCGCGTTCGTCGCCTGCGAACCCGTTGTTTTCGGTGGAGATGACGGTGCGGTCGGTCGGAAATTCTACAATTCTTTCCATGGCATTGCGGTTTTGTTTTTCATCCGTCGCCGCAAAAATGATACCGCCTGTTTCCCCGCGCCCTGCATTGGAGCGAGACGACGGCCGGGGATGGGCGGGGCGCATATTGAGAACCGGAAGCGGAGTTTGCATAACGATACAATAAAAAAGGGGAGGGACAATGAACTGCACCCCAAAAGTTGGACATAA
>NZ_FR893397.1:0-26296 GCF_000435435.1 Alistipes sp. CAG:29
AAGCTCAACCGCTTCCACTGGCACCTGACCGACGACCAGGGGTGGCGCATCGAAATCAAAAAGTACCCTGAGCTGACGACCGTGGGCAGCATCCGCAAGAAAACCATGATCCGCAAGGAGTGGGACAACTACGACAATACGCCCTACGGCGGTTATTATACGCAGGACGAGATCCGCGACATCGTGGCGTATGCGGCCGACCGCGCCATTACGGTGATCCCCGAGATAGACCTGCCGGGCCATATGCTTTCGGCGCTGACCGCCTACCCCGAGTTGGGGTGTACGGGCGGCCCGTACGAGGTCTGGGGTCGTTGGGGCGTGGCCGACGACGTGCTGTGCCCCGGGCAGGAGAAGACTTTCGAATTCCTGGAGGACGTGCTGGACGAGGTGGTCGGCCTGTTCCCGTCGGAGCTGATCCATATCGGCGGCGACGAGTGCCCGAAGGTGCGCTGGGAGAAGTGCCCCCGCTGCCAGGCGCGTATTCGCCAGCTGGGGCTCAGGGACAAGGACGGCTATACGGCCGAACACTACCTGCAGGGGTACGTGACCGACCGCATCGGGAAATACCTGGCCGAACGCGGCCGGCGCATCATCGGTTGGGACGAGATACTCGAAGGACAGGCGCCGTCGGACGCCATCGTCATGTCGTGGCGCGGCAGCGCGGGCGGCATCAAGGCCGCGAAGCTCGGCCACGACGTGATCATGACTCCCAATTCGCATTTCTATTTCGACTACTACCAGTCGCCCGACGCCGATGCCGAACCCTTCGGGATCGGGGGCTGCGTGACCATCGACAAAGTCTATTCGTTCGACCCGATGGCCGATCTGACACCCGGGCAGCAGGCGCATATCCTCGGCGTGCAGGCAAACCTCTGGACGGAGTACATCGCTTCTGACGACCACCTGGAATACATGCTTCTGCCGCGTCTGGCGGCGCTGAGCGAGGTGCAGTGGTGCCAGCCCGGGGTGAAGGACTGGGTGCGCTTCCGCGACGGGTTCCGCATGGACAGGATCTATTCGCAGATGGGGTACGTATTCGCCAAGCATATCTTCGGCATCAAGGGATCGTATGCCGTAGACCCGCAGAAGGGCGCCGTGGTGATGACCCTCACCACGCAGGGCGACGTCCCGATCCACTATACGCTCGACGGCTCGGAACCCACGGCCGCCAGCCCGCGTTACACGGGGCCGGTCGAGATCGGCAAGAGCGCCCGCTTCAGGGCGACGGCATTGCGCGAGGGCGGCGAGAACGCTTCCTATTCGCGGGAGTTCGCATTCAGCAAGTCGACAGGGCGCCCTGCGGTGCTCAATACCAAGCCCAACGACAGCTATACCTTCGAAGGGGCTTCGCTGCTGGTCGACGGTTACCACAGCCGCCCGGTCTTTACGAGCGGTGCCTGGCTGGGGTATCTGGACGAGCCACTCGACGTGACCATCGACATGGGCGGGGAGCAGTCCTATCGGTCGGTGGAGCTGGAGACGCTCGCCGAGAAGGGCGACTGGATATTCCCGCCCTCGTCGGTTACGGTGTGGGTTTCGGATAACGGGACGGATTTTACCGAGGTGGCCTCGGTCGCGGTGCCCGAAGCGAAGGCCGGGGATGCCGACGGCATCGGGCGTTACCGGATGCAGTTTCCCGAAACGTCGGCCCGTTACCTGAAGGTGGTCGCGCAGAATGCCGCTGCGATCCCGGCCTGGCACCCGGGCGCCGGCAGCAAGGGATTCCTGTTCGTGGACGAGGTCGTGGTGGAATAATCGCGACGGGTGCCCGCCGCAGTGTCCGGGACATTCGGGGCGTACCTGTGCGGCCTTCGGGGCGTTGCCCGGGTGACCGGCAGGACGGATAGCCCGGGCGTTCGGATAAGTTTCGGCAGGGGCCGTGCGGTATTTTCGTACGGCCCCTGTCGTTTTGCAAGGGCGGTTTTTCGGGCGCAGGTGTCCGTCCGATTTAAAAAAAACGTACATTTGTGCCCATGATTGAACGACATATCGACATAAACCGATTCGACTACGACCTGCCCGACGGGCGGATCGCCAAATTCCCGCTTCCGGAGCGGAGCTCTTCGAAGCTGCTCGTTTACCGGGGCGGGGAGATCTCGGAGGCGCATTTCGCCGACATGGGCGACGTGCTGCCCGAGGGACAGCTGCTGGTATTCAACAACACGAAGGTGATCCGGGCGCGGATCATCATGCACAAGCCTTCGGGGGCGCGGATCGAGGTTTTCTGCCTCGAGCCCCACGACCCGGCCGACTACGAGCGGGCGTTCGCCGTCACGGGAACCTGCCAATGGTCGTGCATCGTGGGCAACCTCAAGAAATGGAAGGAGGGCTACGTGGAGATCAATTTCGAGCATGAAGGCCGTCCGGAGCACCTGCGGGCATGGATTGCAGAGAACCGCGGCCGCGAACACACCGTGCGTTTCGAATGGTCGGCGGCGATGACCTTCGGACAGCTGCTCGAGTACCTCGGCCGGATTCCGATTCCGCCCTACCTGAACCGCGAGAGCGAGCTGATCGACTATACGCGCTACCAGACCGTCTATTCGAAATTCGAAGGGTCGGTGGCGGCGCCTACGGCGGGGCTGCACTTTACCCCGGAGCTGATCGAGGGGATGAAGGCGCGCGGCTTCGGATTCGAGGAGGTGACGCTGCACGTCGGGGCGGGGACGTTCCTGCCCGTGAAGGACGAGGACGCCGCGAAGCATCCGATGCACACCGAGCATTTCGAGGTGCGGCGTGCGACCGTCGTGGCGCTGCTCGCCAAGCTGGGCGCGGTCACGGCTGTGGGGACGACCTCGGTGCGGACGCTCGAGTCGCTCCCGGCGCTGGCGTGGCGTATCCACACGGGGGTTCCGATCGACGGCCCGGGCCCCGTGGGGCAGTGGGAGTTGTACGACATTCCGGCAGATTACACGGGGCGCGATGCGCTGGAGGAGCTGCTCGCTTATATGGATGCGAAGGGGCTCGACCGGATCAAGGCTGCGACGCAAATCATGATCGCGCCGCTGGGGTACGAGTTCCGCATCGTGCGCAACATCATCACCAATTTCCACCAGCCGAAGTCGACGCTGCTACTGCTGGTCTCGGCATTCGCGGGCGAAGACTGGCGGCGCATTTACGACTACGCGCTCTCGCACGATTTCCGTTTCCTGAGCTACGGCGACTCGTCGGTGCTGATGCGCTGACGGGACGGGGGCAGGACAGGGGCGGACGGATATACGAAAACAGCAAATCGGAGAATCATATGGCAATAGAACGGGTCAGGGCTTATCTGGAACAATACGGCGCTGCGGACAGGGTGCTGGAGTTCGGCGTGTCGAGCGCCACGGTCGAGCTGGCGGCGAAGGCACTGGGGTGCGAACCCGGCCGGATCGCCAAATCCCTGTCGTTCGGCGTCGGGGAGGGGTATATCGTGATCGTGACGGCCGGTGACTGTAAGATCGACAACGCGAAATACAAGGCGAAATTCCATGCCAAGGCCCGGATGCTGACCCCGCCGGAGGTGGAGGAGCATATCGGCCATGCCGTGGGCGGAGTCTGCCCGTTCGGGGTGAACGACGGGGTAGCGGTCTATCTGGACGAATCCTTACGGAGATTCGGAACCGTCTTTCCGGCATGCGGGAGCAGCAACAGCGCCATCGAACTCACCATCGAGGAGCTGGAACGCTATTCCCGGTGTGCGGAGTGGGTGGATGTCTGCAAAAGGATCGGACAATAGCGCCTCAAACGTCCCTGCCGCCTTCCGTTTGCGGCGGAGCGGCGATGTAGCGATGTGGCGGTGCAGCGCCCGCGGCATTGCTGCGGTGCCTACGGGGGTGTCTATCCGACTATTGTGGCGAACAGTTCCGGGTGCCCGTCTACATAGCGGGCGAGCGTTTCGGTCACCTCCTCTTCCATCTCGCCGAACTCCTCCTCCAGTTCGTCGAACGCTTCGTACTGCTCGTACATGGCCATGAACTCCTCGTCGGTGCGCTCCCTTTCGAGGTCTTCGCGGTGGGCGTCGTAGATTTTTTTCGCGGCGTATACCAGTTTCGAGAACCGTTCCGCGCCCCACAGGCGCATTACCCTGGCGAATGGGTTGCCGAAGATGTAGACCCCGTAACCGTTCTGGATAAGCTGGCAGAACCCGCCTTCGGTCACTTCGTCGCGGAAGATCCGATAGGCCAGCAGCGAATGCTGTTCGCCGTTGAGCCGGGAGATCGTCTCGGCCGTGGGGTCGCCGCCGAGTGCCTCGCGGTATTTGTCGGTAAAGGCCCGGAGGAACGCGTCTATCCCTTCGGCGGCAGCCGTCTGCAGGGCCGTGTCTGTAATTTCGATCAAAGTCGTCGTCGTTTTTAGTCCGTAGTATTTTCGGGAGCCTTCCCGGAGGGCGTGTTATGCTTCCGGTTCGGGGGTGTAGCTGCGCAGGGCGAGTTTCTTGACCCAGACCACGAAGCCGCCCGTGAGGATGAGGTTCAGTACCAGCGTGAGCACCGAGATGATGAGCGCCGGGCCGCCGAGGCTGTATCCGAGGGCGATGAAGATTACGCCTGCGCCCACCTCGCCGCGGGTGAACATGCCGATCGAGAGCGCCAGGCGCTCGCTGACCTTGCGGTCGCGGTAGAAGAAGAGCGGCACGAGCTTGCCCAGGTTCGAAAGCACGGATACCGTCACGACATGCAGGAGGAGGGTGCCCCACGGCATCATGGGTTGCGATCCCGTGACCGAGGCGGCGGCCGCGGTGTCGGCCGGGGCGCCCGTGACGAGCGGCATGCTGAGGCCTACCAGCAGCATGAAGAGGAACGATATGCCGGTGGAGACGCGTTGCTCCGTCGGTGTGTCGATGTGCTTGTGTTTCATGAGCATACCCACGACGAAAGCCGGGAGCAGCACTTCGATATGGATGCTGTTTTCGGGGCCGTAGAGCTTCGCCGTGGCGATGTAGACCGCCTGCGTCAGGGCGCAGACCACGACGGCCAGCCCGAGGATGGTTTTCCAGTCCTGCCGTACGTTCCACCGCGCCTGCCAGCGCCAGCCGGCGGCCAGCAGCACGACGACGATGGCGATGATGGCGAACATCTGCCACCGCAGGCCGATCATCAGGATTTGCAGGGGGATCATCAGCAGGATGGTGTCCAGGTCGTCGAAAATCGCCAGCACCTGTATCTTTTTGTAGATCCAGCTTTGCTTGAGGCTCAGCGCCGCGAGCATCGTGAAGAGGATGCCGGCTGAGGTCGGGGCTGCGAAACGGCTCAGCAGCAGGTTTTCCTTCCAGGCCGCGGCGCTGCCCCACAGCGGGGGCGGCAGCAGGACGAAAATATAGTAGAGTACGATGAGTATCCAGGGCAGCGCCGCGGTGGCCATGGCGATGAAGTAGTCGGCCGTGTAGGATCGCCAGCGGGATTTGTCGATCTCGAATTCGCGCCCCACATTGATCATGATGAACCCCAGGCAGACGTAAAGCAGGGTGTCGGAGCAGGTTTTGAAGCTTGCGTATCCTGCACCGAGCGCCCCCGGGAGGAGTTGGGAGATGACGAGTCCCAGCATCAGGAACAAGGAAAAGGAAAGGACTTTTCGCATTAATTGATAGTTGTTTAGAGATATATGGGGTGCATTCGGGGACAAAGATAATAATTTATGGGATTCCCCCGAAACCCGAGGCGCCGTTCGTGAAAAAAATAACAATTAGGAAACCTCAATTCACAATTATTTTGTACCTTTGCGGTGCAAAAAAGGAAGTCATTATTTCAAACCATAAATTCAAACGTTTACAACTATGCAGATTGTAGAGATTCACGCAAGGGAAATCCTCGACTCGCGAGGCAATCCGACCATCGAGGTCGAAGTTCGCACCGTTTCGGGTGCATTCGGACGCGCAGCCGTTCCGAGCGGCGCATCGACGGGCGAGCACGAAGCGCTCGAGCTCCGCGACGGCGATAAGGGCCGTTACCTGGGCAAGGGCGTACTGAACGCCGTCAAGAATGTCAACGAGGTGATCGCCCCGGCCATCATCGGCATGAACGTTGCCGACCAGGTGGGTATCGACAAGGCCATGATCGCGCTCGACGGTACGCCTACCAAGTCGAAGCTCGGCGCAAACGCCATCCTCGGCGTGTCGCTGGCCGTTGCACGTGCCGCTGCCGACTATTTCGGCATGCCGCTCTACCGCTATATCGGCGGCGCGAACGCCAAGACGCTGCCCGTCCCGATGATGAACATCATCAACGGCGGTTCGCACTCGGACGCCCCGATCGCATTCCAGGAGTTCATGATCCGTCCCGTGGGTGCCCCCTCGTTCAAGGAGGCTATCCGCATGGGCGCCGAGGTGTTCCACAACCTGAAGAAGGTGCTCCACAAGCGCAACCTTTCGACGGCGGTCGGTGACGAGGGCGGTTTCGCTCCCGCGCTGAACGGTACGGAGGACGCTATCGAGTCGATCCTCGAGGCAATCAAGATGGCCGGTTACAAGCCCGGCCGCAAATGCGAAGGCGGCGATGTGTCGATCGGCATGGACTGCGCTTCGTCGGAGTTCTACGCCGACGGCGTGTACGACTACACCAAGTTCGAAGGCGAGAAGGGTGCCAAGCGCAGCTCGAAGGAGCAGGTCGAGTACCTCAAGTCGCTCGTAGCGAAATACCCCATCGACTCGATCGAGGACGGTATGTCGGAGAACGACTGGGAAGGCTGGCAGCTGCTGACCGCCGAGATCGGCGACAAATGCCAGCTCGTGGGCGACGACCTGTTCGTGACCAACGTAGATTTCCTGAAGAAGGGTATCGAGACCGGTTGCGCCAACTCGATCCTGATCAAGGTAAACCAGATCGGTACGCTGACCGAGACGCTCGACGCCATCGAGATGGCTCACCGTGCAGGTTACACGTCGGTTACGTCGCACCGTTCGGGCGAGACCGAGGATTCGACGATCGCAGACATCGCCGTGGCAACCAACTCGGGTCAGATCAAGACCGGTTCGGCATCGCGTTCGGATCGTATGGCCAAGTACAACCAGCTGCTGCGCATCGAAGAGGAGCTCGGTGACGAGGCTATCTACGGTTATACGAAGATTTACCGCAAGTAATTTGCGACGGGCGGCCGCTCGTGCCGCATGATTTTCCCCGGGTGGCATCGCCGCCCGGGGATTTTTTTGTCCCGGCAGATCGCCGTCAGGTGGGGCGGCAGGGCTGCCCTTAGGCGTGGGGACGGGGGATTCCGCCGCCGTTTTCAGGGCTGGAAACGGGCGAAGCCTGTGTCGCAAGGTGCGGCACAGGCTTCGCGTCTCTGAGGGGTGGTATCCCGGGCGGGCGGTTATTCGTCGGACTGTTCGACGAAGAACTCCTGCCCGCCGTTTTCATCGTCCTTGACGACGATGCTGCCGTCGGCATTGATGAAATAGAAGTAGAGTTCTTCGATCACGGCGTCGGACGGAAGGCCGAAGAAATCCTTCGGGTAGAGGTATTTCTCGAAACGGGAGCTGATCAGTTCCATGCGGTTGCGCGGGACTGCGGCCGAGACCTCGGCTTTCTGCCCGCCGTCATGGATTGCCGTGCCGCAGAGATATACCTCCCCGGCGTCTTTCAGTGCCGTGCCTCCGTGCGAGAAGGTGATGCCGAAGACGTCGCCGTAGCGGAATACCGAGGGCGTGGTGGTAAACACCTGGTTGTAGGTTTCGATGGGCTTGAATGCCTCGGCGAAACGCTGTTCGTCGCGTTTGAGGCCGAACGTGTCGTAGCAATACGAGTAACCCAGTTCGCAGGTCAGGGGAACGGCGCCGGTCTTCATTTTGATCCTGACGTCGGCATGCACGTCGGCCGTCTCGACCTCCTGTCCGTCCACTTCGATCTTGTCGTCGAATATGAAGGTGGTCGACGAACGCCATACGACCCACTCCATTGCCGTTTGGGGGTCGTTGCCGCCGCGGCCGATGACGCTCATGAAGGAGTCCGCCCACGAAAGACCGTTCTTGGGGTCTTTCTCCTCTGCGGGCATCAGGGTGAGTTGTTCGTTCACGACTTCGGGCTGGTGCTGGATCGCGTTGTAGTCCTTGGTGGTCAAATAGAGCGTGGCATTGTCGCGGAGGTTCCATGCCTTGGGGGCCAATACGGCGAATACGACCTTTCCCGAGCCGTCTTCGCCCGGCGAGACCCGGAGCTGGGCCGTCACTTCGATTTCCGAGTCGGTCAGGGCCCGGCCCGGCTGGATGATGCCGTCGAATTCGAGGCAGGCGACTACGAGCAGCGGCAGCGCGGCGATGCACGCCGCGGAGAGTATTTTATGTTTGTTGAGTTTTTTCATGGTCGGGGAATTTTAGAGGCTCTTGAATTTGTATTTGTATGTCAGGAGTTTGCTGTCCAGTTGGAACTGGGTCGTAAAGCCGTCCTGCTCGAAGGTGGCGATGACCGTGTCCGAACCTTTGACCCGCAGCCCGTTGGGGATGACGTTGCTGTCCAGCACACACTGGATGGGGCCTTCGGACAGCGCTTCGGGGAACGGTACGAAAGGGATGTCGCCGTTGTCGAACGTGACGGTGGTTGCAAGCGGCGACACGTTGAGCGTCATGCGCAGCGAAGGGAAATAGTCCAGTTTGCCGTAGATGTCGGTGCCGTTCGGATTCTCGGGCGCGCACAGCAGCACCTTGTCGAGCCGGTAGGTGACGGTGTAGGTGTCGGGGTCGTCTCCTTCGGGCGGCGTGTTGTTGTCCGGCTTTTCGACCGGGATGTAGGGGAGGGTTGTCTCTTCGTCGCATCCGGAGAATGCGCACACGAAGAGCGCGGCGGTAAGGATGATTGCGTATTTTTTCATAAAATGATGGGTTTATTAGGTGTTCGGTTGAATCGGATGTTTCGGGTCGGCGGGCCGATCCGGTGTGCAACGGGGAAATTCCGGTGTCTGTTCATTGCGTCATAGGCAAAAGCGGTTTTTAGGATTCGTTTATGGGACGGTGGCGGTTTTTCGTATCGTCGGCTGGTTTTCGTCCGTGCGTGGCTTTTTCGGTCATTGCCTTTCGTTTTGCGGGGCGAGGCCGAAGACCAGCCGGTGGCGGCCGCTTGCGATCTTCGTCCCGGGCGATTGCGGGGCCAGCCTGCGGCCGTCGAGCCGCCCCCGGCAGGCGCCGGCGGGTGTGATCGCCGTGGCCGTGACGCCCGGGGGCAGGGTGACGTCGATCCGGAGTTCGCCGTCCGCGATCTCCCAGCCCAGGTCGATCCGGCCATAGGGGGTTTCCTTGCCGATCCGGCACCACTCAACCCCTTCGGGAATCTGGGGGTCGATGAATACATGCTCGTAGCCGGGGTGGCTGCTGTCCGTGCGCAGGCCGCCGAGGGCCTGGTAGAACCACGTGCCGATGCCGTTGTAGCAGTTGTGTACGCGACTGCGCTCGCCGCTCCAATACTCCCAGGTGGCCGTCGCACCGTGGTCGATCATATGCAGGTAGCCCGGGTAGCCGCGCTGCTTGAGCATCCGGTAGATGAATTCGGGGTTGTGCGATCTGACCGCCCAGCGAGTGATGACCGGTACGCCGACCAGTCCGCCGCCGATATGATCCTTCATCACGTCGTGCGTCAATCGGAAAAGCCGTTGTTCCACGCCGGCGCGGAGCGAATCGGGCGTGGCGCCCACCAGCATCGGGTAGGTCATGTCGAGCTGCGAGCCGGTGGCGTAGGTTTGCGTCGCCGGGTCGTAGAACCGGGCGTGGATCGTGCGGTTGAGCGCCTCGCGCCGCGCTTCGAATGCGGCCGCCTCGTCGTCGTGCCCCGTGAGCCGGGCCATCTGTGCCATCCTGGCGTAGCAGTCGCTCACAAAGCAGTTGTTTACCAGCGACACCGAAGCCTCGCTGCCTGTGTCGACCCCGTGCGGGGCGAGCCAGTCGCCGAGGAACCAGTCCCGGTAAGGTGTGTCGGGCCAGCGGGTCAGCAAGCCGTCTTTCATGTACCGTTCGACATAGCCCATCCATTCCCGCATGGCGGGGTAGTGGCGGTCGACCAGCGTCCGGTCGCCGTAGTTGAGCCACGTTTGCCAGGGGGCCATGACGATGAACCCGCACCAGTAGGGGCCGCCGCCTCCCGCACCGGCGTTGGGGGCTACGTGGGGCAGACTGCCCCCGGGGCGCATGGCGTCGTCCCATGCCTGCACCCAGTTGCGGTAGAGCGGGGCCGCACCGCAGAGGGTTTGCAGGATCTCGGTGGAAGAGTTACCGTCGCCGCCGTATCCGGCGCGTTCGAGGTGGGGGCAGTCGACCATGTACCCGTTGTAGGCCAGGCAGCGCAGCGTGTGCGCGATCATGTCGTGGATGGCGTTCAGGTCGCTATCCGACGAAGTGAACGTCGCTTCGGGCCGGTAGTCGGTGTGGATGGCGAGCGCCCGGAAATCCTCCCGGCGGGGCCTCTGCGCCAGTCCGCGCACCTCGGCGTAACGGAAAGCGTGGTGGTTGAACTTGTTGCAGAACCGCTCCCGGCCGTCGCCGCGGGCGATGTAGGTGTCGCGCTGCCGCTGGTCGATGAGGTTGCCGTCGCCGTCCGTCTCGTCGCTGTATTCGATCTCGATGCGCGCCCCGTTCGGAAGCCCCGAGAAATGAGCCTCCAGCCAGCCGGTGACGACCTTGCCGAAGTCGATCCGCCATACGCCGGGTGCCGCCTCGTCCAGCATGCGGGCGGTCAGCCGCTCCTGGATGCGGTCGGGCTCGACCATTTGCGGCGTCGCCCGGTGCCCGGGCTTCCGGGCCGTGATTACCGGCTGCCATGCCAGCGCGTCCAGGTCGGAGGGGGACATCGAGCGCGGGTTGCGCCGGGCGTCGATCTCTTCGCCTCCGAAGTCGAGGGCGTTCCACGACCCCGTGTCGCGGTAGCCGCTCAGCGCGGCACGCCATGCGGTGTCCGTGCGGCAGGCGGTCTGCCAGGTGTTTGCGGTGCCTATGTCCAGTTGTGCCCGCACAAGCGGTTCGGTGTAGGGTTCGTCGGGCTGCCAGCGTCCGAACGTGCCGCGCTTGTACCAACCCTGCCCGAGCCAGATCACCAGCTCGTTGTCGCCTTCGAGCAGGTAGGGACGGACATCGTAGGTCACCCACAGCGAGCGTTTGTCGAGCTGCGAGAGGGCGGGGGCGAGGCAGGCGTCGCCGACTTTGCGGCCGTTGACCCATATTTCGTGGTATCCCAGCGAATTGACGTGCAGCAACGCTTCGTCTCCGCATGCCGGGAGGGTGAATGCCCGGCGCAGGAGCACGGCCGTGGCGCCCGATTCCGGGCAGCCGATGAATTCACCCGAGACGGATGCCGGGTCGGTCAGGCCGATGCCGAAGCGGGCGACGGGGGAGACGGCTTTCCGGTTGCCCTTTTCGGTGCGCGCGGTGACGCGCCACCAGCATTGCGTCCGAGCCGTCAGCGGAAGCCCCTCGTAGGCGACTCCCACCGAACGCTTCGAGCGTACCCAGCCCGAGTCCCACAAGTCGGCGTCTCCGGCCAGCAGCCGCAGGCTGTCCGAGGCAACCTCGATCCGGTAGCTGCGCTGGGCATCGCCCCGGCGCCCGGAGCGGAGCTGCCACCCGAAGCGGGGTGTCGCCGTGTCGATGGCGAGCGGATCGGTCAGCCCTTCGCAGGTCAGCCGCCGCAGGCAGGGCTTCGCGCCGTGCCCGGCATTGCCGGCCGGACCGGCCGCCAGGAGGCAGGGGCCGGAAAGGAGCCCGGGCAGCAGGAGCAGGTATAGCAGGGTTCTTTTCATGGGTTCGAAATTTGTCATTTTCAGCGGTTGTAAGCCTCGGCCCGAACCGTGTAGCGGTCGTCGGGAAGCAGGCCGGCGTCGAATTCAAAGTCGATCTGCCGGCTTTCGCCCTGCAGAAGCGTGAAGTAGTTGTCGTCGGCCACGTAGGGCAGGATGCGCTCGCCGTCGGATCGGCGGTAGGGCTGCACGTGCACGGCGAAGGCCACCGAACGTCCGACGTTCCTGACTGTCGTGCGGATGACCTTGCGGCCGCCTGCGGCGGTCAGCTGCGAACGTACCTGCAGCCTGGCAGGGGCGAGCGTGTTGAGCGCCGTGTAGTCGCCGCGGCGGGTCGCACGCCAGTAGAAGTTGTCCGAGAGCAGGCGCCCGTTGCGGTCGGTGAGCTCCAGCCGGATGAAATGCACGGGCGAGAGTTTCGGCGCCTTCGCGTTGCGGCGGTAGACTTCCATTTCGTAGAGCGAGTAGCCCCATTGCGTGGCACGCCGGAGTCCGAGCATCCTGACATAGCGGGCTTGCTGCAACGGTAGCGGGATCGTCTGTTCGCCGCCCTGCGCGTCCTGCGTTTCATAGACGTCGCGCCACGTGCGGCCGTCGTCCGAGAGTTGCAGTTTGTAGGCTGCGGCGTGGGCGTCCTCCCAGCGGAGCACGACTTCGGTGAAGGCGCGGCGCTCGCCCAGGTCGACCTCGATCCACTGGTCGTCGCTGTACTCGCTCGCCCAGCGGCTCGAATCGTTGCCGTCGGTGGGAGCCCCGGCACCTGCGCCGTCGGGCGATGAGGAGGATGCTTTCACGGGCCGGTTGCGGGCCAGGTTGCCCTCCGAAAAATTCAGGTCGAACAGGCTGCGGGTCGTATTGGCCGCGAGCGAGACCCTGAGCTGCTGCGTGAATTGCGGCAGGAGCCGCCCGTCGAGGTCGTAGACCCGTGCCGTGGCCGTCGCTTCGAGCGGTTCGCGCGTCGTATTGACCGCCTTGACCGAATTGTCGGCATGGCTCCACTGGATATGCACCGGTTCGCACGCCTTGCGTATGCCCCAGTAGGCACCCGTCGGGTCGAGGTAATAGTCGTAGGTCTGCCATACGAGCGACGGGTAGGCCGGCTGGCTCATCCAGGTCATGATGCCCGTGGCGTCGTCCCACATGTGGTGCTGCCAGCCTTCGTACATGGCTTTGTTGACCTCCAGGTTGAGCAACTGCGCCTTGCGGCAGAAATCCTCGATCCCGTCTGCCTCGCCGTAGTTTTCGGCCACGGTCTCGAAATATTTGTCCGGGGCGGCGTTGGCCGCCGACTTGCCGAAGAAATGTTTGTCCCACATGTCGTTGCGGGGCCACCACGACTCTTCGGGCATGAATTTGCGGAAACTCTCGAATGTCGTGAATACCGCCGTGCCGATTTCGGTGCGGAAACCCCATGCCGGGCGGCCTTTGTAACCGTAGGGCATCGGGTAGGCAGCGAAGTACCAGCCGGGGTGGAAATTGGCCCACGGCCCGCTTCCCGAAAGTCCCTGCGCATTGGATATGGACTGGTAGAGGCGGTCGCCGCCGTCGTAGTGGGCGACGTCGCCGCGCAGCCAGTCGTCGAGCGGGGCCTGCGGTACGCCTTCGTTGTCGCCGCACCAGACGGCGATCGAAGGATGGTTGCGCAGCCGCTTGATCTTCTCCACGGCGTTCTGCTGGAAGGCCCCCAGGTCGTGCGGCAGGTTGGGGTGCGAGTTGAGCCAGAAGTCGTCCCATACCATGATGCCGTGGCGGTCGCAGGCATCGTAGAACTCTTCGTCGGTCGTCGAGCCGATCCAGTTGCGGATCATGTTGAAATGCATGTGCCGGTGGAGTGCGACGCGGGTGTCGTACTCCTCGCCGCGGCAGCGGAGCAGCCATTCGCTCATGCCCCAGTTGCCGCCCTTGACATAGACCGGTTCGCCGTTGATCTTCAGGCGGAAGATGCCGTCGTGCCACTCGTAGCCGTATTCGCGGATGCCGAACGTCACTGTCCGTGCGTCCGATTGCCGCCCGTCGGTTTCGAACGCCAGGCGGCAGGTGTACAACGCGGGGTCGCCCATGCCGTTGGGCCACCAGAGCTGCGGATGCTCTACGGCCAGACCGGGAACCTCGCGCTCCGTGAGCCGGATCGTCCGCCGCTCGCCCGCCTCGAGGCGGACGGGGTGCGAGAAGGCGATGCCTCCGGGGCGGATCTCGCCCCGCAGCACGCCCTCGCAGGCCTTGTCAGAGCTGTTCTCCACGTCGGTAAGGAGTTCGACCTTCGCATGTTCGCGGTCGGGAACCTTCGTGCGCACCCACGGTTCGATGAGGCGTACGTCGCCCGAGAGAGACAGGTAGACATCGTCGGTGATGCCGCTCAGCAACCCCGGGGCATAGGGCATCCAGTCCCACCCGGCGCTGGAGATATAGGTCGGGCTCCGGAAATTGGGCACGGGGTATCCCACCCATTCGACCTCGATTTCGAGGCGGTTCTCCCCGTCGGGTGCCACGAGCCGGGTGATGTCGTAGTCCCCCGGCTGCATGAAGCCGTCGAGGTGCCCCAACTGATGGCCGTTGAGGCGGACGGTACCCTTGCGGTTCACCCCTTCGAAGCGGAGCCACAGGGTGCGGCCTTCGCCGACCGGGGGCGTTGGGAAGAGCCCCGTGTAGCGGAAATTGCGGTCGTAGCGGCTCTTGTCCGTGCGGTAGGCGTTGTCGCCGAAATTGGGGTCTGCTTCCACGCCGGCCGCAACGTACGACGCGAAGACGCAGCCGGGTACGATGGCCGGGACGGCGGGCAGGGCGTCGCCTTCCGACGGCCGTACTTCCCAGCGGATATGTCCGCTGCGGCTGTCGAGCGGGATGCGTTCCTGTGCGCTGACGCCGCTGGCGAGCAGCGAAAGGCAGAGTGCGAAAATTCGTTTCATCATGGCGTGCGTTTTTTTCGGACGGGGGAGGGTGCGCACTCCGCTCCGGCGGGGGAACGGAGTGCGCGCGGATCGCTATTCCTCCGTTCCCGCGCCGGAATCGTCGTCCGAGTCGTAAACGTGTTCCCAGTTATATACGCGGAAGAAGTAGGGCCGGTAGAAATCGGCGCTGCCCACGCGGTTGAAATTGTCCCAGAAGTTGGCCGGGTCGCTGTTGGTCGAGAATACCAGCTCGCCCTGGCGCGAAAGCGCCGGGTGGAGGTTGATCATGTACCAGCGCTGGTGGTAGGGGCTGCCCAGCTTGTCGAGCGTCGCGGGCAGCGTGAAGAGCAGCGTCCGGTCGGTGAAGGGGCCGTAAGGCGTCTGGCTGCGGAAGAGGTAGATGTCGCGGCCGAAGGGGAAGGCTTCCATGCACATGTAGTAGACGCCGTCTTTTTCGAAGACCCACGGCATCGAGCCCGATTCGGCCGTGATGTAGGAACGTTCCATCTCCTCGTTGCTCGGCACGGAGCTCTGCCAATGGTAGTCGCCGCTCAGGTCGCGGATGTAGTACGACCACGGGCTGCCCAGGTCGAGCGTCTCGGTGCGGGCCACCAGCACGCGCGAAACGAGGTTCACCTGTTTGGTCGTATAGAGGTAGATATGTCCCCCTTTGGTGTCTTCGAACATGGTCGAGCCGTAACCCAGGCCGTCGGATTTGAAATTGTAGTCGGTCGAAAGCACCGACATGTATTGCCCGTCGCCCGGCTCGCCTTCGAGGCTGTACTCGCGCAGGCATCCGTCGATGTTTTTCAGCGATCCGGGTTCCACGCCCGTCCAGAGCATTTGCAGGATCTTTCCGTGCGTGGGGTCGTCATATACGACGGCATCGCCGGCCCAGTAGCAGTAGTCCTGGTCGATTTCGCCTTTCTGGATCTCGGCATCGGAGAGGGAGGCTTTCGGATGGCGGATGTGGGTGCGGGCCTGGTAGTAGCGTTCGCCCGAGGGGTTGTCCGTCTGCACGTAGTCGGCCAGCCATACCAGGTCGTCGTCGCTCTCCTGTCCGGAGGCGATCGTCGCCCCTTTCTGGATCATCAGGCTGTTGCGCGGGAAGCTGCAACTGCCCCGGGCGCGGGTCTTGCCGTCCACCACGCCGTAGAAACTGTCGTTGAACGACCAGAAGACATGGCCGCCGGGCAGTGCCGTGGTGAGCACGCCGTCGCCGCCGTTCCAGCCCAGCGTACGGGTGAAGAGGGCATCGTATTTCTTGTCCTTGTAGACGAAGACGCGGGGATTCTGCCCTCCCTCGTCGGGCATCTGTACCAAATTCCACGACGGGTCGATGGCGGGCGGAACGGGAGCCGGGGTAACTTCAGGCGCCTCGTCGTCGGGGATCGCCGGGTTGTCGAAGTCGTTGCACGCGGCCAGGGAGCCCGTACACAGGCAGAATATGCAGAATGCTATGATATTTCTTTTCATGGTTCGTTGCGATAAGGATTAGTATTGGGAGCGGGTCATCGTCTCGCGTACTTCGTGCCAGGTATTCCCGCTTTCGGTGGCGAGCTGGTAACGGTAGTAGAGGTAGAACGTGCCGGTTGCAGGGTCGTAGGTAGAGTCGTTGAGCGGCGAGGCCGAGACCCGGATGGCATCCTGGCTGTCGAGATAGGGGGTTATGGAGACTCGCTGCATGGGTACGACCTCGTCCGTGATTTCGCCTTCGACGTAGACGGGGACGTTCACCCACGATTCGGGGTCGACCGTCACGCGCAGGCTGTTGTTGCGGGTCGTCACCTTGTCGTTGGCGGCCGTGGCGCCCGGGAGGATGCGCACCGAGCGCTCACCCACGGGGATGACCAGCTTCGAGGAGTTGATCGCCTGGCGCCGGGTGTTCGAGCCGAAGATGTTGTCGACGATCCAGCCGGTCTGCGTGGTGCCGGTCATGGTGTAGTAGGTGCTGCTCTTGGTCGTGGCGTAGTCGTTCCTGCGCTGGATCTCGAAAAGTACGAAATTCTTGGTGGCCGAGGGCATGCAGGCCGATACGGACTCGATGCGCAGCGGAATGAAATAGGTCTGGTCGGGGAGCAGCTCGTCTACCCTGACGTTGATCGGGAGGCTCGCCGAACAGCTGCCGGCCTCCATCTCGACGCTCATGGGGTCGATCGTATAGTATTCGGCGGGAAGTTCCATCGCGTATTCCTCGAACTTCGTGTCGAAATTGCGTTTGTTGTACTCGCCGATCGCCTCGAAGTCCAGCCCGAGTTTGACGGTGACGTTCTGGTCGAGCCCCGTCGTGCCGCTGGCATAGATGGCCAGCTCTCCCTGGAAGCCCTTCTCGCCGTATTCGAACTCCTGCCCGAGGATGTTGTTTTCGCCGCTGACAATGAATATCTCCTTGCGGTAAAGCTCCTCCTTGTAATACTCCATTTCACAGGAGCAGAGGAAGGCGGCCGCGGCGGCGAGTATCGTTATTTTGCTGAATGCTTTCATCTTCTGAATTTTTTGGAATTGACTATTTCTCCCAGCCCGGGTTCTGATCCAGGCTCGGTACTTTGCGCAGTTCGTTGCGGTGCAGCGGCATGAACATGTACTTGGACTTGAATGTCCGTTCGCGGATCGTACGGTACGAGATGACCGTCGGGGCGTAGAATCCCTCCCATTTTCCGGCTTCGACGTTCAGGCCCGTCAGCGGCTCGCGTTCCAGTTCCTCGAAAATGCCCCAGCGGCAGATGTCGTAGTAGCGGCGGTTTTCGTGGAGGAACTCGACCATGCGTTCGCGCCGGATCAGCTCGTTGAAACTGGTGGCGTCCACCAGTTCGCCGGCGTCGGCGCCCGGGAGCCCGGCGCGGTAACGCACCTGGTTGAAAGCCCCGGCCATGGCGGTCAGGTCGCGCGAGTAGCTTTGGCCGTTGACCTCGTGGGTCTTGGTCAGGTTGTTGAGCGCCTCGGCGTAGGAGAGCAGGATTTCGGCGTAGCGGATCAGCGGGAAGGTCTTCTGAACCGTGCGGGCGTTGCTGCCCGTACGCGCGTCGCGCGGGTGGACGTACTTGTAGCAGGTGTATCCCGTCAGGTTGTAGATGTTGGTCACGCCCGCCTGGTTTTTGCCGGCATTGGCGCCGTTGTAGTACTCGACGATCTTGTTCCGCATCTCTTCCGAGGTCGTAGACTGCATCTGCCACAGGGTGCCCGAGAAACCGATGCTCGCGTAGAACCGCGGCTCGCGGTTGTCATAGGCCTTGTAGGTGCCGCCGGGCAGGGTGTAGTTCTTCGATAGCTGCTTGTCGGCTGCGGTGACGCAGGTCTGGTCGTAGGGACGATCCTCGTAGGGGTACTCGGCGCTCGCGTTGTTGATGTCGCGGCCGTCGGCCATGCGGTAGGCGTCGACGATGCGTTGCGGGATGCTGATCGAACTGTTGCCGCCCAACTTGAGCGGGAATACGACGTCCTGCTGGTCGGTGATGTTCTGCGTCGTGCCCCAGATCAGCTCCGGGTTGGTCACGTTCGTCGTTTCGCCGGTGAACATTTCCGAGTAGGAACGGAAGGGGTCGATGCCGCCCGCACCCGCAGGGAAGGGATCGGAGGGGACGTTCGAGGGCAGTGGCAGGGTGTATTCGTCGGCCGGAACCGTATGCAGGCGGTAGATGCCTAGGTCGATGACGCGCTTGGCCGCGGCGGCTGCCACGGCCCACTTGCTTTCGTCGTAGGTCTGGGAGATGTAGTGCACCCCGTCGGATTTACGCTTGAAAGCCCCGAAATAACGGCGTGCGGCGGCTCCGCCATTGAAAAGCGGGCTCGCGGCCTGCAGGCGCAGGCGTGCGACCAGCGCCAGCGCGGCGCCTTTGGTCGGGCTGCCGAAGAGATCCAACGGCTGCTCGGTTTCGAGGCTTTCCGCAGCGGCTTCGAGCTCGGAGCAGATGTAATCCACGCATTCGTCGTAGGTGCTGCGCTCGGCCTGGTAATAGTCGGGCGTTTCGTTGGTGTTGAGAACCTGGTCGCCCACGAGGATCATGGGGCCCTGGTTCTGGAGTATCCAGTAGTAGGCATAAGCCCGCAGGAAGCGTGCGCGTGCACGGAACTCCATTTTGTCGAAGGCGTTCATGTCGGGCACCTCGTCGATGTGGGGCAGGATGGTGTTCACCTTGCGGATGACCTTGTAGCAGTTGGGCCAGACATTGAAATTCCAGTCCCAGCCGCCCGTCTCGGTGTAGGTGATCTTGTCGGTGGTCAGCTCCGTGCCGGGGAAGGAGACGTCCAGGATGCCGTTGTAGAATGTCCCGCAACTGACGGCCTCGTCAGACCCGGTGGCGCCGGGGACGCTGCACCAGTAGTAGATGCGGCCCTCTTTGGGCAGCTGGTTCACCGCACCGTTGAAATAGCGCTCGATGTTGTATTGGCTCTCGAAGATACGCTCTTCGGAGAAGGTGTCCTCGAAGTAGTCGTCCACGTTCAGGAAGTTGCACGACGCGGTGAGCAGGCCGACCAGCGCGAGGGGTATGATGAATGATTTTTTCATGGTAGTTTATGTTCTTAGGAGAGATTCGGGTTAGAAGTTCAGGTAAATCTGCAGCGAGAAGCGGCGCGGGATCGGGTAGGCGTGCCCGGTCTGCATGGCCTGCTCGGGGTCGAAAATCTCCACGCCGTCCCATACCGCGAGGTTCTCGCACATGATCTGGAAGTCGATGGATTGCAGGCCGAGCGCTTTGCGCAGCCCCGGCGTGTGCAGGTTGTAGTTCAGGCTCAGCTCCTGCAGGCGCAGATAGCGGGCATTGCCTTTCCAGAAGGTCGAGGGTTTGGTGTTGTTGGCGTTGTTGCCGTAGGAAAGGCGCGGGAACCGCGCATTGGGGTTCTCGGTCGCCCGGTTGCCCGAGTAGTCGGCCGAAGTCCAGCGGTTGGCCGGATTGTAGGCCAGGGCCAGTACGTTGCCCTTGTATCCGCCGTTGAAGGGAATGTAACCGTCGAATTTCGAGCCGTCCTTGTCCCCGTAGAGGAAATAGTTGTTGCCCGTGCCTTTGAACAGGACGTTGAGCGTCCAGTTCTTGTAGCGGACTTCGGCGCCGAATCCGTACATGAACTGCGGGATGCCGGAATAGGCGAACAGGGGCACCTTGTCGTCGTCGGTGATCACGCCGTCGCCGTTCACGTCCTTGTACTTGATGTCGCCCGGGCGTACCGTGCCGAACTGCTCGGGGCTCATGTCCACGTCCTGCTGATCCTTGAAGAGTCCCAGGGAGATGAATCCCCGCTGCACGTCGTTCGAGAACCCGGTCTTGCTCAGGTAGGGATAAGGCTGCGTGGCCTCTTCCCAGTTGTTGATCTTGTTCTTTGAGAGCGTGAAGTTACCGCGCAGCGTGAAGTGGAAGTTTTTGCCGAGGGGCTGGAAATATTCGAAGTTCCCGTCGCCGCCCCAGCTGGTCATGCTGCCGACGTTCCCGTAGGGCATGCTGATGACGCCCACGTAGTCCGGAATCTGGGCGCGTTCCTGGAAGATGCCTTCACGGCGGTCGCGGAAATAGTCCACCGTCATGGTGAAGCGGTCGCCGAAGAGGTGGAGATCCATACCGATGTCGAATTTCTTGGCTTTCTCCCACGCCAGGTTGTCGGCGCCCACGCGGTTCTCGGTCAGTACGCCCGAACCGCCCCACGGTGTGCCGTCGGTCTTCTCTTCGATGATCGTCAGGTAGGGGAAGCGCACGCTGGAAATCCGGTCGTTACCCACCATACCGTACGAGGCGCGGATCTTCATGAAGTCGATCCACTTGATCCGCTTCATGAATTCGTACTGCGTGGGAACCCAGCCCACGGCCACGGCCGGGAAGAATCCGTACTGCCGGCCGCTCTGGAAGTTCTCCGAACCGTTCAGGCCGAAGTTCACGTCGAGGAAATAGGTATCCTTGAAGCCGTAGGTGAAGCGCCCCGAGAGGCTCTGGTAACGCCTTGCGATGGCGTTCATCGAACTGTCGGCACCCGATTCGGTCGTGCTTTCCAGGTAGTAGAACAACAAGCCGCCTACGCGGTGGTTCCCGAAGGTGCGGTCGTAGTTGACTTTGGCGTCGAAATAGAGTTTCCGCCAGTTCCATGCCTCGGAGTTATACTGCACCGAAGCCTCGGTGACCTGTTCCGAAAGGATCAGCTCGCCTTTCTGGTTGCGCTCGCGTGCCAGGTAGAGGGCCGGCATGGAGTAGCGGCTTTCGCCATAGAGCGACTGGGAATCCCACGAACCGGTGGCCTCGATGTTCAGCCCTTCGGTGAGCATCGACAAATCCTGTTTTATGCCGATGTTGAAGAGCGTGCGGCTTTTGTTCTCCACGGTGTTGCCCGTGTAGTTGAGCAGCACGTGGGGCGGGATGTCGCTGTCCGAACCCGAGGCGGGCAGCTCGCCGCTCGAATAGCGCAGCGGGTACATCAGCGGGGTCGTCTTGGACTGCGAATCCCAGATCCAGTCGGTGAGCGACGTGTCGGTGCGGCTGTACTTCTTACCCATGCTCGGACGCTTGTTCACCGACATGAAGCCCATGGCACCCAGGTAGATCTGCGTCGTCTTGGTCAGGTTGATGTCGATGTTGGTGCGGAAATTATAGGTGTCGTAGCCGACGCCCTTGTTGTATTTGCTGTCGTCCATGCTCTTGTAGGCCGACGATTCCTGCGACATGCCCAGGCTGGCGAAATAGCGGGCGATGTTGCCGCCGCCCTGTGCACTGACATACTGCGTGTGCTGGAACGAGGTGGGGTTGAGGATCACGTCCTGCCAGTCGATGTCGGGGTAGAGGTCGGGATCCAGCCCGTAGCGGATGATGTCCATCTGCGTGTCGTTGTAGATCGGGCTCATGCCCGAGGCTACGGCTGCTTCGTTCGCCATTTCGGCATACTGCGTGGCACCCACGTAGCGGGGCAGGCGGCGCAGCTCGGAGATGGTGTAGTTCGAGCGGAAGGTGATTTTGAGCTGCTCCTGTTTACCGCGCTTGGTGGTCACGAGCACCACGCCGTTCGCACCGCGGCTGCCGTAGACGGCCGTTGNCCCCCCCCGGCTCCCGTAGACGGCCGTTGCGGCGGCGTCCTTGAGCACCGAGAAGCTCTCGACGTCGGCCGGGTCGATCTGGCTCAGGTTGCCTTCCAGGCCGTCGATCAGCACCAGGGCGCCGCTGTTGGCGCCGAACGTGCCGATGCCGCGCACCCAGAATTCGGAGATGTTCCGCCCCGGCTCACCGCTCGACTGGATGGAAATCACGCCCGGGACGCGGCCGCCGAGCGTGTTGACGATATTCGTCGCGGGCAGTTCGAGGTCTTTGGTGTCGACCACCGCCACGGCGCCCGTCACGCTGACTTTGCGCTGCGTACCCATACCGATGACGACGACCTCTTCCATCTGGTTGCCTTCCCGGAGGGTGATCTTGACGTCGGCCGCCGAAGTGATGATCTGTTCGGCGGTTTCGTACCCCATGAACGATACGGCCAGCGTATTGTACAGTTTGGCGGTGAGTTTGAACCGGCCTTCCGAATTGGTGATGGAGCCGATGCCCGGCTCGTCCTTGATATAGACCGTGGCGCCGACGATGGGAACGTCGTCCGAATCCACGACCAGTCCGTTCACCTCGACCGGCTGCTGCTGTTGCTGTTTGCTCTGGGCACCTGCCTGTACCGCGAGCGCGAGCAGGAAGGCGCATATCAATAGAATTCGCTTCATGTCTGTTTAGGATTGTTAGGTGAATAAACCTACTTATTCGATGGCTATGCGGCGGATGGCATAGTTCTCGCTGTCGCCGATGTAGAGGTTGCCTTCCGCGGTGATGGCCAGGCCGACCGGTTTGTTGAATTTGGCCGCGTCGGCAGGGCCGTTCACATAGCCGGACGATTTGGGCGTCCCCGCGAACGTGGAGACGTAGCCATTCGAGAGCGTGATCTTACGGATACAGTGATTCTCCCTGTCCGTTACGTAGATGGCCTCGCCTTCGGGGTCTACGCACATCTGGCAGGGGTAGTTGAACTGCGCCTCGGCGAGCGGCCCGTCCAGATAGCCCGCCGTGTTTTTCCGCCCGGCCCACAATTCGATGGTGCCAGCGGCGATGTCGTGCTTGTAGATGCAGTGCTGGCCCTGGTTGGCGAAATAGACGATGTTGGGGTCGCGCGGATCGAAGACGACGCCCATGATGTCTCCTTGGGAGTCTATGAAGCGGCCGGGAGGCGTGAGATCCTCGCCCTTTCCGGTGGCGGGATCCCAGCGGGCCACGACGCCCTCGTTGGTGTAGAAGTAGAATTTATTGTCGGCCGGGCACATCGTGAAGGTCTGGATGGCATTCCATACGGGAGCGAAATTGCCGTCGGTATAGAACAGGTCGTGATCCCACTTGATGTCTCCCATGTTCGTGTTGGCGTAGTCGGCGACGGGATCGAAATATCCGTATCCCTTGTTCCCGATGTTGGTGTGGTACCAATATACATTGCCTGTGGCCAGGTCGGTGCTCAGGAGGATACCCGTTACGAGGATGCCGAAATCGTTGAGGACTTTGATATTTCCGGCCTCCTCGTTCATCATGTAGACGCGGTGCTTGCCTCCGTCGTCTATGCTGAAGCGGACGTAGAGGTTGTCGTGCTTGTCGACGGCGATTCCCGATTCGGGCTTCGACGAGAAATACGACCCGATCAGCGAGGTGGTTCCTTCGGGCATGGTAGTGCCCTTCATGCCCCCGGCGATCGTGGAAACATTGGTCTGGATGATGTAGTCGAACAGTTCGTCGAACTGTACCTTGTTCTGCTCGTTCTCACCCACGGAGACCGAGATGACGCACTCTTCGCCCGGGAGCTTGGGTGCAAGGACGAGCATGCGGTCTCCCGTCGAGGAGATTACGGCTGCGCGTTTTTCGTTGAAATAGACATTGAGGGCTTTGGCGTCGGTGCCGAAGTTCTTGCCCTTGATGATTACCTGGGTCGCTATCGGCCCGGTTTTAGGATAGAACGATTCGAGTTCGATGGGTTTGTCGGGTTGGTATCCCGAATTCCCCCCCCCTCGTCGCCGTCAGAGCACGCTGACAGCCCGATTCCTGCCGTCAGGCAGGCGAGCCATAAGTGTAACCGGCATTTGCAGTAGAAGTTTTTCATGAATGTTGGTTTTAGTAGGGTATATATTTAATAGGTTGACGCGTTGGTTGCGGCGGTTTTTATCCGGAATTCCCCGGGCGTGTCCCACGGTGCGGGAGATGCGGCCCGAACCCGATGCGGGACGGTCGGGGACAAAACGCACGGCGGCGACGGGACGATCCGTCCCGCCCCCGGGAAAGGGCGTATGAGCTGCATCGACGGTTTCTCCGCAGGTTGGTAGGTCAGGTTCATTCGTTTCGCAAGTTCCGCAAATCCCGTCGGAGCATTCGTCCGCCGGGAGTTTTTTGTGCTCATACAAAATTACCTAATTGCGGGTGTAATTCAAGTCCGCCGGGGTTGAAATGAGATGTATGTTAACTCGTTCTGAAAATTAACATGCTGTTTTCCATTGTGTTACATGCTCGGCTGTTTGCCGTTTTGGTAAACGGGAATTAGAGTTGCCTCTGGGTATGCGGATTCAATATCCGGCGTTTTGACGGCTTGCCCCGCCTGTGGGATTGGGAGGATCGGACACTGATAGCTATTGTCCGGGCACCGGGGCGACCGCAATTTTGGCCTCTTGCCTGCGCAGCTTGGGGAAAGGAGTCGGGGTCAACTACAACCAGACCGTCAAAGCCATCCACACCAATTTCAACGACCGCCGTGCCGTGGCTTTACTGGCACGGCTGGAGAAATATACTCAGGAATTGACGCTCTTGTTTGGGCAGGTCGTCCGCCTGACCGAAGAATTCAATCGCAGATGGTCGGCCGAATAATAAAAATCCGGATGCAATTCGCATCCGGATTTTTCATTTAACCCCCTCGCTCCTTTTAATATCGTTACAGTTACTACACGGCTTGGAGATTCGTTTTATGATTATCACCTTTGCCGCCATAGAAATCTAACGAACCTGATATGACTATAAAAACCTGCAAATTTCGTATTGGCGATGTCTATTTGTTCCATGCGACCGACCCCGGTTGCGAAAGCGGAACGTCGCTGTGGGGAATCGTCAACGACCGGGACACCGATGGCCGCATCTGTCTGGAAACTTCCTCGGCGGATCTGAAAAAGTATAATCATTGGACTTTTCTGCCCGCCGAATACCTGTTTTGCAGACTTTCCACGCGCGAAGAATTAAGGGACTTCTCTTTTAACCTGAACCGCAATTAATTGCGTAAATTTTAGTGAGCAATGTCGCTCGAATAACTAAAATTATTTATTTTATGTCTTACAACAATTACTACATGCGCCTGCGGGTCAAGGCGGTTCAGGAATTTGACCGGATGTATCACGAGCCCGAATACAAGGCCAAATGCCACAAACGGGTCTGGAAGCGGCTCGGATGCTACATCTTCGGCATTTCGTATCAGAGTTATCTGGATTATCTGAAAATGGATGTTTCGGACGTTCCGCCCACACCGCTCGAGGCCCAGCAAGCCAAACGCAAACTGGTGGACAAGCTGCTCGAACGCGAACTGCAAGTGAAAAAACAGCCCGTCCGGCGGAAAGAGCCGGAAGAGGTTAAAAAAGAACCTGTCGAACAGGAGTGACGCCAACTTTTCAGCGGCGGGGCGGTCTTTCGGGGCCGCCCCGTTTTTTCCGGGCGCGGCTCAACTCACCGGGCTTGCGCCGTCATCCCCGTCGGGCATCCCGGCCAAATCTTCCAATATCGTCTGCAAACGCTCGCCCAGGACGATCATCACCCGCTCGTCGTCGTAGTCGGACAATTCCGCGGCTGTCTGCTCGTTCGGGAAAGCCATCGCCACCAATTTGGCACTCAACACCGTCAGATAGGCCAGCGGAATAACCGGGGCTGTGCCCATTCCATCGCCCCGCACGGTGATCCGCTGCTGCGGAACCGCCAGACGCCCCGGTTTTTGGCCTTTTTTCTCGATGTTCCACAGCACGTTCTCCTCGGCCTGCGTGACATAGAGATTGAACGTCGATTCGTTCACATACTCGGCCCGGTCAGCCCAAAAATCGACGCCGTAATCTTCGGCCGTGAGATCGGCACAGATGCCGCAGTCGGGCATGTCGCGCATAATTGCCCGGAGGATGATGTTTTTGTCGGTCAGCTCCGCCGAGCGCAACTCTTTCAGGGCGGCGATGCAGATGCACACCTGCATCATGTAAAGGTGATTGATTGCCCGCAGGACTTTTTCGGAGCCGAAGTCGTTTTCGTTCATCATGGAGTTTTACGTTGTTCATCAATGCGTGTGCCGTTTTGCCGATTCGCATGCGGGAGTATCGGCATGAAAAAGGGGCGGTTCCGCTGAACACAGTGACGCAACTTCACTCAATAGAAGAATTCAACGCGGAAACCGCCCCCGGAGCAGGCCGGAGAATCCGCCCGCCCCGTAGATGCCGCGCAAACAGGCTGCCCGTTTCCATAGGGAGCAGGACGGCAAGACCAGATTATAAAGGGCCGGCCTTTCAGACAGGATTTATTAGCTGCGGCTGAAAGGCGGGATTTCCTGTTTTGCGCGGCAAAGCCGCATCCCAAAAGCCCGGGCACATGCTGCCAACTCCGCCGCACCGGATTGTACGGCGGGGCAGCGTTCCGTTGACCCTCGGCTGAAACTACATATAATAGTTTTCGACGAACGATTCGAAAAAAGGGGGAGGGAGTACGGATCCCATCCCCCTACCCAAA
>NZ_FR893398.1:0-1822 GCF_000435435.1 Alistipes sp. CAG:29
GCCCACGGGCGGCCGGCCTGAACAGGACGGGCGATCCTTGCCGCTGTCGCCGCGATGTCGGCTACCTTTGCGTCGTGTTGTGAGTGAGAGTACCGCTCCCCCCGGCCGCCGAGTTCGCTTGTCGAGCGACGGCGGACGCGAGCGGGCCGGGCGGCATGGTCGCCCGGCCGCGCGAGTTCAGGGGGCTGCGGCCGGGTCGCCGCGAACGGCAGGCGAAGTCTGCCGGCGGCCGGTTGCCGTTGCGAGAATTTTACGAACAAAAAAAAAGAGAAGCCCGCCTCCCGGCGGGCTTCTCGATCAGAAGAGGTTGAGTTGCACGATCTGCGGTGCTTCAGCAGCCGGTGACTCTGATGTTTTGGCGGGATCGGCCTTTATGCGGCGGCTCTCCCAGACGGCATAGCACAGCGTGTCTTCCCATTCCATTTTGGAAACTTCAGGTATACCCATCAGTTCCGGACGTGGGCGGACACGCCAGGCTCCATAGAAGTAATCTTTGGTCGGCCTAAGCGAATCATGCCAGATAACCTCGCCGTTCACGCCATGCAGGATGAAATTGCAGACCGTCATAAGGGCACAGGTTCGGTCGATGTCCTCGCCACAGCAGTAGTTACCAGGGAATTTCGCATGGGCAGCAATCAAGAACCGGCCGCTACCGCAGGCAGGATCTCCGAAATTCAACCCTTTTCCTGTCAAATCCCGTCCACCACTATTGATGGAAACCATAAAATCAACAATATTCTCTGGAGTAAAAAACTGGCCAGCGTTTGCACGCCGGCCATGTGAGGCAATTTGAGTTTCATAAAGATTCCCGAAGGGGTCGTACCACTCCCCGTCGTCGCGTTCCTTCTTGTTCATCAGGAGTACTATCTCCTGAAAAAGCTCGAAGAAACGCTTGCGAATCTCCAGGTCTTTATATCGGCCGTGAGGCTTCCAGGGATTGTCGAAGCTGAACAGGTCAATGATGAAGGTCAACATATCGTCAAACACCTTGCTGTCGTCTTGGCCATAGGCAAGTGCCGAGAACTTATCCTCAAACGCCTTGTACTCGGCCGGAATCTGGATCTTAGACATGATACACCTCCTTTCCGGGCAGTTTGATCTCACCGCGTTCTACGAACCGGCCGTCACACCATAGCTCGACGGGGCCGAGTTCAAAGCCATGTGATAAGATCCAGTATTCGATATAATCCCGATACTCCTTACCGGTGAAGTTCTTGCCGGTGATATTCCGGAAGATCATCGGAATACTTGTCCACTCCTCGCCTTCGGCCCAAAGGAACGGTTCACCATTTTGTCTGATCTCGTCTCTCATAGCTCCCGATTTTTATAGTTATCGGCAATGAACAGGTCGTCGTTGCTTCGGTACACCTCGATCGTCGGTTTGCCATGATTATCTGTGATAGGCAGAGATTCCACCGTCTCAAGAAGTGTTTCATCCTCGAAGACACAATAGACGGTTTTTCCGGGTTCCGCATCCGGATCAAAACACAGAGGCGTATCCTTGCATTGCGCGGCGATCATGTCGGCTTCTTCCTGATTTTGGGCCGTGACAGTGAAGTGTCTGCGTTCCCAGCTTGTGCATAGCACATCCTGATAAAATTTGTAAATTGGCATAAAATGATTTGCAGTGTTTATCCTCCTGCGCCGGAGTTCTAATGCTGCCGAAACACTCGGAACAGCGATGCGGCCCCAGCCGATCACGGCGACTGCCCGAAGGCAAGGACACGCAAGGAAATATTTACCGACGGCTCGGCCGGAGGGCGCAACGCGCGGATCAATATTTCCGCACCGGGCCCACGGGCGGCCGGCCTGAACAGGACGG
>NZ_FR893399.1:0-19152 GCF_000435435.1 Alistipes sp. CAG:29
TCTTCCGATCTTCCTCTCGCGGGCATCACGCGCGGCAGGCGGCCCGCAATGACCGACCCTGTCCTAATATCCGCTCGCGCCCGACCCGGCAGTGTTTCTACAATCACGCAACGGCCCAATACGAATGCACACCACTCAACCGACAAACACGCCGTACGTATATCCCGACATACATTCCGCCCCGCATAACGCCGGACAGCCGACTCCGGATACCGACAGCACGGAAGCGGCGCCCGCAGCGGAAAATTTGATTTTGAGCCGGCGTTGTATTATCTTTGCATCAGGACACCAAAACCATCCGAGACAATGAAACGATACATAGCGACACTCCTGCTCCTCGCCATCTGCGCCTCTACACAGGCCCGCGAGGTATTCCCCCTGAACGAGGGATGGCGTTTCTTCTTCAAGTCGGAGAACAGCAGCGACAACGCCCGGCATGTTACGCTGCCCCACACCTGGAATACAGATACGGGAGGCACCGGATATTTCCTCGAAACAACGGCCAACTACCAGAACGACATGTATATCCCGGCCGAATGGGCGACCAAACGGTTATTCGTGAAATTCTACGGCGTGCAAAGCGTGGCCGACGTCTTCGTCAACGGCTACTATGTCGGCGGGCACAAGGGCGGAGGTACGGCTTTTGCGCTCGAAATCACCGACAAGATACGGTTCGGTTCCGACAATGCGCTGCTGGTCGTCGTCAGCAACAATTACTGCGACGACGTGCTTCCCACCTCGACGGACATGAATCTCTACGGAGGCATTTACCGTGAAGCGGAGCTGATCCTTACGGAAAAAACAGCCGTATCACCCCTCTACCTCGGCTCGGACGGCATACTGGTGCGCCAGAACTCGGTCAGCGACGAGCGGGTCGAAGGCGAAGCGGAGATCCATCTGGTTACCGGCGGGGAGAACAGTTGCGTCCTGACGCTCGACATCACGGCGCCCGACGGCAGCCGCGTATTTTCCAAACGACAGAAAACGCGCATCGACGGGAAACCCGTCACGATTCCCTTCTCGGTCGACGCCCCGCAGTTGTGGAGTCCCGCCAACCCGGCCCTCTACCGGGTATCGGTAAGCATCGGCGACGCGACCGTCACCGACAGCGTCGCTGTGCGCACGGGCTTCCGCAGCATCGTAGCCACCCCGGCGGGCGGCTTTGCGGTCAACGGCAGCCGCATCCCGATACACGGCGTAACGCTCTACCACGACAACGCCATCTCGGGCGGCGCACTCATCGCGCCCGACTATGAGGCTGACCTCGGCCAGATCCGCACCCTCGGGGCGAACGCCCTGCGTTCGGCCGTGATGCCCCATGCGCAATACCTCTACGACCGTTGTGACGAGCTGGGCATGCTGGTATGGGTCGATGCGCCGTTCCACCGCTCCTCGTTCCTGGGCGACGTGGCCTACTACGCCACCCCGCAGTTCGAACAGAACGGCCTGCAACAGTTGCAGGAGATCATTGCCCAAAACTACAACCACCCCTCGGTGGTGATGTGGGGTATCTTTTCGCGGCTTTGGACGCGCGGCAACGACGTAACGCCTTACCTGGGCAAGCTCAACGCGGCGGCACACGCCCTCGACCCTTCGCGTCCCACGGTGGCCTGCAGCGACCAGGACGGCAATATCAACTTCATCACCGACCTGATCGTCTGGCGACAGGACGTAGGCTGGCGCAAAGGCACGACGGACGACGTGACCGTATGGCGCGACCAGTTGCAGAAAGGGTGGTCACACCTCCGCTCGGGAATCTGTTACGGGGGCAGCGGCTTCATCGGACACAAAAGCTATACGGCACAGGCGGCACCCCGCGCGAACTGGATGCCCGAGGAGCGTCAGACTCACTTCCACGAGCAGTATGCCAAAAACCTCCAGAACGACTCGCTTTTCTGGGGGACATGGATCAACAACATGTTCGACTACGGTTCGGTACGCCGGCCTTACGGGGTGAACGGCGCCGGTCTCGTGACCATCGACCGCCGCGAGCGCAAGGATGCGTTCTACCTCTATAAGGCTCTGTGGAACAAGGAGGAACCGACACTGCACATCACAGACAAGCGGCGGACGCTGCGCGACGGCGAACGGCAGGCATTCCATATCTATTCGTCGGCCGGTGCCCCCACGCTGCTCGCAGGGGCCGACACGCTGGCCGTGACGGAATACGCCACGTGCCAGTACCGCACGGATTCGGTGTCGCTGCGGGGCACGGTCGAAATCAAGGCCATCGCCGGGCCGTTGCGCGACAGCGTGACGCTCAGAGTCGGCAACGTCTTAAAACCGAAACGGCTTCAGGGCCCTCGGCGAACAGTAAATCCGCAACCGACAAATTAGGCTGGAAAGGCATACGATCGGAGAAGACCTGCACATAGGGCTCGGCAATGAACGCCGGGCCCTCATTGCGCCGTTTGGGACGCAGGTCGGTGTCGCCCGCGGCGGCAGCGACATACGCCTGGGAGAACTCCGGCATGGGAACGCGCAGCAGGGAGCAGAGCCGACCGAGCAGTTCGGCATTGTAATCGGCCAGGAATCCGTATTCCCGGCGGTAGAAAGGTTCGAAATATTCAGCGTAAAAATCGAAATAGGGCGACCCTTTGTAGGAGGCGACCAACGCCCCCCAGTGCTGGTGCTGCCAGCGTTTCGAATAGTCGATCCGCACGTCGCGTACGGGCTGGCGGGGACGGTTGGCATGACACACGTGGACGGTCAGCTCCATCACCCCATCCGTAGCGAGGATACGGGCGCGGTTGCGCTCCGAGCGCTTCACGAAATGCTCGCCCAGGTCGACGACGCACCCGCCGCACAACAAGTGCGCGAAGTACTCGACCGAGGGCAGGTATGCGAGCGGCAGGATCGTCATGGCTCCACCCACTCGCCGTCGGCCTTGATCAGTTCCACGAGGCGGTCGAGCGCCTCTTCCTGCGGGATGTTGCGTGCCACGACCGTGCGCCCCTTGTAGAGCGTGATGCGGCCGGGTACGGCACCCACGTACCCGTAGTCGGCATCGGCCATCTCGCCAGGGCCGTTGACGATGCATCCCATGACGCCGATCTTGAGGTTCGAAAGGTGCGACGTGCGCGATTTGATGTCGGCGAGGGTCTTTTCGATGTCGTAAAGCGTGCGACCGCAACTCGGGCAGGCGATGTACTCGGTGTGCGAGAACCGCACGCGCGCCGCCTGCAGGATCATCAGCTCGATTTCGCGCACCTGCTCTTCGGCAAATCCCGGCGCGTCGATCCAGATGCCGTCGGCCAGCCCGTCGAGCAGCAGCACCCCCAGGTCGGCGGCAGCCTTCACGGCCAATGTCTCCAGCGAGGTCTCCTCGTAACGGCGTTTCACGACGACCGGTTCGGGGGTATCGAGGTTCAGGATCGCGGCGCGCAGCTCGGCCGTGGGATTGCCCGACACGGCCTCGATTACGCGGAAGCCGTCGAGCGGCTCGCTGTGCACGACCGGCACCTGTATATTCGTACGGCGGCGGTACTCGGTCGGGGAGTAACGCTCGGGATGCAGCACGGGAAATATCCCGGGGCGCTCCGCGAAGTGCCTTACCAGCAGTTCCGCCACGGGAATTTCGTGCTCCGGGGCCTCGGTCAGCGATACGCGGATCGTGTCGCCGATGCCGTCGCAGAGCAGCGCCCCGATACCTACGGCGCTCTTGATACGCCCCTCGATGCCGCTGCCGGCCTCGGTGACGCCCAAGTGGATCGGATAGTGCATATCCTCGGCATCCATCGCCGCGACCAGCAGCCGGTAAGCGGCGACCATGACGCGCGTGTTGCTCGACTTCATCGACACGACGACCTGGTCGAATCCGTGCGCCTTGCAGACACGCAGGAACTCCATGGCCGAGACGACCATGCCCTGCGGCGTATCTCCCCACTGGTCGAAGACACGTTTGGCGAGCGACCCGTGGTTGACGCCGATGCGCAGGGCGACGCCCCGCTCGCGGCAGCGGGCGATCAACTCCTCCAGCTCCCCGCGATCCGTGCGGTAATTGCCCGGGTTGATGCGCACCTTGTCGACATATTGCGCGGCAATGGCGGCCACCTCGGGCAGGAAGTGGATGTCGGCCACGACGGCCGTATCGAAGCCCTCGTCGCGCAGACGGCGGACGATGCGGGCAAGGTTCTCGCCCTCGCGCCGCCCCTGTGCCGTAAGGCGCACGATCTTTCCCCCGGCGCGGTCGATCCGTTCGATCTGCGCCACGCTGGCTTCGGTATCGTTGGTGTCGGTGTTGGTCATCGACTGCACGGCGACCGGGTGCCCGCCGCCGATCACGACCCGCCCGATGCGCACCTCGCAACTCGGGCGGCGACTGTATTCCGAAAGATTCATCTCTTCTGCGATTGTGATGCAAAGATAAAGATAATCCGCGATTTTGCGAATTCCGATTTATTCCCTATATTTCGGATAGCAACCACAATCCCGCTCCCGCCATGAAAAAACGCATCAAAAAACGCCTGTCTTTCCTGTTGCTGACACTGCTCGGGTTCTCTACGGCCTGCGAAAAACAGAAAAACGGAGAACCACCGACCGCCATGTACGGAACGCCGCACGTAAATATCTGGGTCGGCGGCAAGGTAACCGACAAAACCGGCACCCCGATACCCGGGATCGAGGTGCGCCAACCAAACAGCTCCTATAAGGCACAGACCGGGGACGACGGTTGCTACGAACTTCCCGGACAATTATTCTCCATTGAAACGACGGCGGACATCCTGTTTACCGACACCGACGGCCCGTCCAACGGCGGGGAGTTCGCGGCACAGTCCGTTCCGGTCGAATTCACCGAAGCCGACCGCGTCTCGGAAGCCGAGGGATGGTGCGGGGGCAGTTTCGCCCGCATCGGTGTCGACGTCACGCTGGAGGAGGACGCGCAGGAATAGCCCGGAATAGCCCGCGGCAACACCCGGCAAAAGGAATAACGCCCTGTGCGCGATACGGATTTCCTGTTTTTTCGTATATTTGTCGTGTGGACTACCTGGACAACGACATAAAATTCGTAGGCGGCGTCGGCGAAGCCCGCGCCCGGCTTCTGGACAAGGAGCTGGGCATCCGTACGCTGGGCGACATGCTGCGTCACTACCCGTTCCGCTATATCGACCGCACGAAAGTCTACCGCATCGCCGAGATCACCGACGATGCGCCCACCCTGCTCCAGTTCCGCGCCCGCGTGACGGGCGTAGCCTATGCCGGCACGGGCCGCAAACGCCGCTTCACGGCCTATGTCTCCGACCCCACGGGGTCGGCCGAACTGGTCTGGTTCCAAGGTATCAAATGGATCGAAAAACGGGTCGAAGTGGGACGCGAATACCTCATTTTCGGACGGCCGTCGTTCTACCGCGGCGAATTGTCGATGGCGCACCCCGAGCTGGAGACCATGGAACAGGCGCTCTCGCGCAAAGCCGAAAGCGGCATGCAGGGCATCTATCCCTCGACCGAGAAACTTTCGAACGTGCTCGGCGCCAAGGGCATGTACCAGATCATCTGCAATGCGTGGGCGCTGGCCAAAGACCATATCCCCGACTACATGCCCGACGAGGTGCGAACCCGCTACGGGCTGATCCCACTGCGCGACGCCTACTACAACATCCATTTCCCGCAGTCGCCCGAACTGCTGCGGCAGGCACAGTACAGGCTGAAATTCGACGAACTGCTGGGCATCCAGCTCAACGTCCAGTCGCGCCGCACGGAGCGCCTGGCCAAAAACAACGGTTTCCTGTTCATGAAGGTCGGGGGCGTCTTCAACACCTTCTACAACGAAAAGCTACCGTTCCCGCTCACCGGAGCGCAGAAACGGGTCATCAGGGAGATCCGGCAGGACACCGTCACGGGCTACCAGATGAACCGCCTGTTGCAGGGCGACGTCGGCAGCGGCAAGACCCTCGTGGCGCTGATGTCGATGCTGCTGGCCGTGGACAACGGCTACCAGGCCTGCATGATGGCGCCCACCGAGATCCTCGCCCGCCAGCATTTCGCCACCATCACGCGTATGCTCGACGGCATGGGGGTGAAGGTCGCCATCCTCACCGGCGCCTCGAAGGCCAGGGAGCGCCGGCTGGCGCTCGAAGGGATCGCCTCGGGCGAGGTGCACATCCTGATCGGCACGCACGCCCTGATCGAAGACCGGGTGCAGTTCGCCAACCTGGGGTTCGTGGTGATCGACGAGCAGCACCGCTTCGGCGTGGAGCAGCGCGCCCGGCTCTGGACCAAAAACGAGCAGCCGCCGCACATCCTCGTGATGACCGCCACGCCGATTCCCCGCACGCTGGCCATGACCCTCTACGGCGACCTCGACGTCTCGGTGATCGACGAGCTTCCGCCGGGACGACGGCCGATCAAGACCGTACATTACACCGATGCGGCGCGGCTGCGCCTGTTCGGCTTCATGAAGCAGGAGATCGCCAAGGGACGGCAGGTCTATGTCGTATATCCGCTCATCAAGGAGTCCGAGGCCATGGATTACAAAGACCTCACCGACGGCTACGAAGCCATATCGCGCGATTTTCCGCTGCCGGACTACGTCACGACGATCTGCCACGGCAAGATGAAACCCGCCGACAAGGAGGAGTCGATGCGCCAGTTCAAGTCGGGCGAGGCCGATATCATGGTCGCCACGTCGGTCATCGAAGTAGGCGTCGACGTGCCGAACGCCACGGTCATGGTCATCGAATCGGCCGAGCGGTTCGGGCTCTCGCAGCTGCACCAGTTGCGCGGGCGCGTAGGGCGGGGCGGCGAACAATCCTACTGCATCCTGATGTCGGGCGAAAAGCTCTCGAAGGAGTCGCGGGCACGCCTCGACGCCATGTGCGAAACCAACGACGGATTCCGCCTGGCAGAGCTCGACCTCAAGCTGCGAGGTGCGGGCGACATCAACGGGACGCTCCAGAGCGGCATGGCGTTTGATTTGAAGATCGCCAACCCCACGCTCGATGTCCAAATACTCACCGTTTCGCGCGAGGCG
Source organism: Alistipes sp. CAG:29 (assembly GCF_000435435.1). Taxonomy (NCBI): domain Bacteria; kingdom Pseudomonadati; phylum Bacteroidota; class Bacteroidia; order Bacteroidales; family Rikenellaceae; genus Alistipes; species Alistipes sp. CAG:29. The sequence continues at coordinate 6,971 of NZ_FR893399.1, forward strand.
GCGGCCGGCATCCTCTCCGCCGACCGCACCCTCTCCCGGCCGGAGCACCGCGGCCTCAGGGAGTTAAGGAGGCGCTATTCGGGGCGCGAAGAGATTGATTTTTCGATGATTTCGTAATATTTCATACCCACGACCGTTTATCCATTAAAAACCCTTTTTCCATGAAACGACTGTTATTCACGATATTGTTATTCACCGCCGCACTGCCTGCCGCAGCCCAGCTCTACCACCCGGGCGAGCAGCTTTTCTACCGCGTCAGCTACAAGGCCAAGATGTTCCCCAACACCGAAGTGGGAGCGGTCGAGGTCAAGACGAGCGAGGTGCAGCTCGACGACCGCAAGTTCTACAAGGTCGAGGGCATCGGCCGCACGCTGCCCACCTACCGCTGGTTCTTCAACCTCGAAGATATCTACACGGTGTGGATCAGCCCCGAGACGCTGCGTCCGGTACGTTTCGAAAGCGACCTCAAGGAGGGCGACTACACGTTCCAGAGCTATTACACTTACGACTGGGACAACGACCAGGTGCATACCCGGTGGCGGCGGCGCCAACGGCCTTTCGAGGAGAAAACCATGCCCCTGACTCCCGAGAGCATGGATGCCATCGCGCTTTTCTTCACCATGCGCTCGGCCAATGCCGAGGATTTCAAACCCGGTGAGCCCGCAACCCTCCAGATGGTATTGCAGGACACGATCCGGCACCTGAATTACAGGTACATAAGCCGCGAAACGAAGAAGATCCGCAACATGGGACGCTTCAAGACCCTGAAGTTCGAATGCCAGCTGGGCACTTCCGAAGGGTTCTCCTTCACCGACGGCACGGTCTTCACGCTATGGATCTCGGACGACGAGAACAAAATCCCGCTTTACATCGAGTCGCCCGTCCGCGTAGGCAGCATCAATGCCTATATTTCGGGCTACAAGGGGCTTAAATACCCGATGACGAGCCTCATAAAATAAAAATTTTGTTATCTTTGCCTCAGGATAACCCTGACCCGGCGAACAATCAGGTAAATTCGACACTGAAAAAACTGTTTTTATGGAAGAGAATAAGCAAGGGTACGACCCCTCGGAGTTCGAGGACGACGATTACATGATGTCGCAGCCCGTCCCGGAAAAATCCATCCGCGGCTACCGCATCGTCATCATCATCCTCTCGGTGATCCTGGTGGCGCTTTCGGTACTTTATTTCAGCATACACCGCCAGCAGATGGTCGACAACCAGTTGTTGCAGGCCGACCGCGACTCGATCCAGAACGACCTGGGACGCCTGATGACCGACTACGACAACCTGCAGGTGACCAACGACAGCATTTCGGCCAACCTCAACGTGGAACGCGACCGCGCAGACTCGCTGATGACGCGCCTGAAAAAGGAGCGTTCATGGAACCTGGCCAAGATCAAACAGTACGAAAAGGAGGTGGGTACGCTGCGCACGGTCATGAAGAGCTACATCCGCCAGATCGACTCGCTCAATACGCTCAACAAAAAACTCATCAACGAGAACGTAACCTACCGCAAGGAGATCTCGTCGGCGAAGCTGCGCGCCGAAATGGCCGAGGAGAAGGCTGCCGAACTGGACAACAAGGTACGTGTCGGCGCCGTGATCCGCGCCCGCGACATCCGTCTCTCGGCGCTCAACGCCAACAGCAAACCCGTATCGAGGATCAAGAATGCCGCGCGCCTGCGCGTGGATTTCGTACTGACGGCCAACGAGCTGGCGACACCGGGCGAAAAGACCGTCTACGTCCGTATCACCTCGCCCGACGGCTATGTGCTGACGACCGAGGCCATGCCGACTTTCGATTTCGAGGGCGAACGCCTGAGTTATTCGGCCATGCGCGAAGTGGACTACCAGAACCAGGATCTCGAAGTGGGTATCTACTATAACAGCACAGGCTTTGCCGCTGGTGCCTACACCGTACAACTGTTCTGCGACGGCCGCCTGATCGGAACCTCGCAGATCGCGATGCGATAAAACAGGAACACCCCGCACCCAAGGCGGGCGGAGAACCCAAGCCCCGGAGTTAACGCTCCGGGGCTTTCGTTTTGCAGGCGGTTTCGGCCCCCGGCAACGGCACAGCACAATTATAGCATAAAACTATAATGATATAAATATTATCAATTTGATTTATACAAAGATTTCCCCTATTTTTGTATCAGCAAAGAGGAAGAAAACTAAAGCAGCAAAAAATATTCACATAAATAAAACAAGTACAGCTATGACATCAATCATCAATTCAACGGTACCCGAATTCAAGGTTCAGGCCTACCACAACGGCAAATTCGTAACGGTCACGAACGAAGACCTCAAAGGCAAATGGGCGATCTTCTTTTTCTACCCGGCCGACTTCACGTTCGTGTGTCCCACCGAGCTGGTGGACATGGCCGACAAATACGACCGGTTCAAAGCCATGGGCGTGGAGGTCTACTCGGTAAGCACCGACACCCACTTCGTGCACAAAGCCTGGCACGACACTTCGGAAAGCATCCGCAAAATCAACTACCCGATGCTCGCAGACCCCACGGGTGTACTTTCGCGCGGCTTCGGCGTCATGATCGAGGAAGAAGGCGTAGCCTACCGCGGCACGTTCGTCGTCAACCCCGAGGGGAAGGTCAAGCTGGTGGAGATTCAGGACAACAGCATCGGCCGCAATGCAGAGGAGTTGCTGCGCAAAGTCGCCGCGGCACAGTTCGTCGAGGCACACCCGGGCGAAGTATGCCCCGCCAAATGGCAGCAGGGCGCCGAGACGCTCAAACCGAGTATCGACCTGGTAGGTAAAATCTAAGGGCCATGCTGGATCATGCACTCAGGGAGCAGTTGCTCCGCTTGTTCGAGGGGCTGGAAGCCTCCTACGTGTTCGACGTCACGGCCGACCCCGGCCATGCGTCGCGCGGAGAGCTGCTCGGGCTGCTCGAAGAGACGGCCGCCTGTTCCGCGAAGATCGGCTGTCGGATCACCGACGGGCAGGGACTGGAGTTCCGGCTTCTGCGCAACGACAAGGACACCGGCATCCACTTCCGGGCGGTGCCCAACGGCCATGAATTCAGCTCGCTGATACTGGCCGTGCTGAACGCCGACGGCAAGGGCAAAAACCTGCCCGACGAAGCGACGCGCCGACAGATCGGGGCGCTCGGCGGGCAGATCGCGCTGACGACCTACATGTCGCTCACCTGCACCAACTGCCCCGATGTGGTACAGGCGCTCAACCTGCTGGCGCTCTCCAACCCCCGGATCACCCATACGGCCGTGGACGGAGCCCTGTTCCCCGAGGAGGTTGCACGGCTGAATATCCAGGCCGTGCCGGCGGTTTTCCACGGCGAAGAGCTGATCCACGTCGGCCGCGGCTCGCTGGCCGAACTGCTGGACAAACTCGAGGAGCGCTTCGGTACTTCGGACACAGGCATCACGCCCGTCGTGCGCGAATACGACCTGCTGGTCGCCGGGGGCGGCCCCGCCGGAGCTTCGGCCGCGATCTATGCAGCCCGCAAGGGGCTCCGCGTGGCGGTCGTGGCAGAAAAGGTCGGCGGGCAGGTCAATGAAACGGTAGGCATCGAAAACCTGATCTCGGTGCCGCGCACGACCGGAGCAGAGCTCGCGGGCGACCTGCGCAGACACATGGAGGCCTACGGGATTGACATCTGCGACAACCGCCGCATCGAACGTTTCGACATGGACGGCGGCATCCGGGAGCTGCATGCCAAAGGCGGGGAGGTTTTCCGCGCCCCGGCACTGGTCGTCGCCACGGGAGCTTCGTGGCGCAGGCTCGGGGTGCCGGGCGAAGCGGAGTACATCGGCCGCGGCGTAGCCTTCTGCCCCCACTGCGACGGGCCGTTCTACGCCGGGAAGCATATCGCTGTGATCGGCGGCGGCAATTCGGGCGTCGAGGCCGCAATCGACCTGGCGGGCACCTGCGCTTCGGTGACGGTTCTCGAATTCATGGAGACTCTCAAGGCCGACCAGGTATTGCAGGAGAAGCTGCGCACGCTCCCCAATGTAGCGGTACATACGAACGTGCAGACGCTCGAGGTCGAAGGCGACGGCAGCCGAATGACGGCCCTGCGCACGAAAGACCGCCCGACGGGAGCGGAAAAACGACTGCCGCTCGACGGCGTATTCGTTCAGATCGGGCTCTCGGCCAACAGCAAGCTGTTCGCCGGCATCCTCGACACCAACCGCGCGGGAGAAATCCTGACCGACAAGGAGTGCCGCACGTCGGTACCCGGCGTATATGCAGCGGGCGACGTGACGGACATACGTTACAAACAGATTGTGATCGCAATGGGCGAAGGGGCCAAGGCAGCCCTGTCGGCCTCGGAAGACCGGATCAAGGGAATAATTTGATATACAAACAATTAAAACAAAAAAAAACGATTATGAAAACACTGGATTATTTGCACCTGGACGAGAAGAAAGTACAGGGCGTAGTATCGGCACTGCATTCGCTGCTGGCTGATTTTCAAGTATTTTACACCAACCTGCGGGGTTTCCACTGGGACATCGAAGGGCACGGGTTCTTCGTCCTGCACGGCAAGTTCGAAGAGCTATACGACGATGCTGCCGAAAAGGCCGATCAGATCGCGGAGCGCATCCTGATGCTGGGCGGCAAGCCCGAAAACAGGTTCAGCGAATACCTCAGGGTCGCCAAGGTCAAGGAGGTTTCGGGCGTAACACGCGGCGATGAGGCCATCGGGCATATCCTCACCACGTACAGCTACCTTATCGGCGAGGAGCGCAAGCTGCTCGAACTGGCCTCGGAGGCCGGCGACGAGGCTACCGTGGCGCTGATGAGCGACTACCTGAAGGAGCAGGAGAAGATGGTCTGGATGCTGACCGCCTACAACAAATAGCCCTTCACAGGGACACCGGGCAGCCGGTATGTAACGGCAATGCCGGCGGAGCACAAACTCCGCCGGCATTCTTTTCATCCGGACAAATCCGAAAACGGCATCGGCAAGACAAGACAATCCCGGCTCATCCTCTGCCAGGCAAACCGAAGCGACGCCCGTCGCCCGGCCTTCCGCCGGATTATTTATGCTCCTCCTGCCAGATCAGGGCCGAAGCGCCGAGAATCGCGGCATTCTTACCCTGGATACCGCTCGGAAGCAGCTTCACCTTGTTCTTGAATGCAAAGAGCATATTCTCCTCCATGTACCACTGCGTAGGCTCGAAGATCAGCTTGCCCGCCTTCGACAGGCCGCCGAAGAGGAAAATCGCCTCGGGCGACGTGACGGTCACCACGTCGGCCAACGCACGACCGAGCATCTCGCCCGTAAAACGGAAGGCTTCGAGTGCGATGGGATCGCCCTGCTCGGCAGCGGCGGAGATCATCGAAGCGTCGAAATCGCCGAAAGCGATGTCGCGCAGCTTGCTGGGAGCCGACATTTTGGCCATCAGTTCGAATGCCGTACGCTTGATACCCGTAGCCGAAACATAGGTCTCCAGGCAGCCCTTCCGCCCGCAACCGCACTCGCGGCCGTCGCGCTCGACGATGACATGGCCGAACTCTCCGGCAAAGCCATCATGGCCGTAGATCATCTCGCCGTTGGCGACGAAACCCGATCCGAGGCCCGTACCGAGCGTAATCATGATGAAGTCGCGCATGCCCTTGGCATTGCCGTAGATCATCTCGCCGATCGTCGCGGCATTGGCGTCGTTCGTCACGAGCACCTTCACACCCCCGAAGCAGTTCCGGATGTCGTCCGCCAGCGGGAAAACGCGGCGGCTTTCATCGGGATTGGGGTCTCCCTCGCGGAATTTCCAGAGGTTCGCGGGGTTTTCGACCGTACCTTTATGATAATTGGCATTGGGGGCACCGATACCGATACCCGTCAGTTCGTACTCGAACGAAAGGCTGTCGGCCAGTGCGTGCATCGCCTGGCAGAGGTCTTCGACATAGGCCGGATAATCGTCTACACTGGGGTATTTCTTGGTCGAAATGACCGATTCGGCATACAGGTCGCCGTTTTCGTCGACGAGGCCGAACGCAGTATTGATACCGCCGATGTCCACGCCGATAGCGAGTTTTTTCATATCGTGTTCTGGTTAAAGGTTAGAATTTATCAGGTCAAAGTTAATCCAAAATTCGGCTACTCCAAACTTTTTTCCTACTTTTGGGACAGATTCCGATCCAAAAGTATTGTCAGACTATGCAAACGAACGAGCAACTGCTCTCCGCCATCGAAAATTACCTGGCCCAAACCGAGTTCCCGGCCGAACCCGAGCTACTTTACGCCCCGATCGGCTATTCGCTCGCGGGCGGCGGCAAGCGCCTGCGCCCCATGCTGCTGATGCTCTCCAACGGCATCTTCACCGATAAGATACAACATGCCCTGCCGGCCGCCGCAGCCGTCGAGGTGTTCCATAACTTCACGCTGCTGCACGACGACATCATGGACAATGCAGCCGTGCGGCGCGGCAAACCCTCGGTCTACGCCAAGTGGGGACAGAACGTGGCGATCCTCTCGGGTGACGCCATGCTGATCTGCGCCTACCGGTTGCTGGGCGAGGTGCCGGCGCAGCTGCTGCCGCAGATACTCTCGACGTTCAACACCATGGCGCTCGAAGTGTGCGAAGGACAGCAGTACGACATGGATTTCGAACGCAAGCCGAAGGTTTCGGTCGTGGAATACATGCACATGATCGAGCTGAAGACCTCGGTGCTGCTGGCCGGGGCCACCACGATCGGCGCCCTGCTGGGCGGCGCTTCCGAAGAGGACTGCCGCAAGCTGCGCCGCTTCGCCATCGAACTGGGACTGGCATTCCAGCTGCAGGACGACCTGCTGGACAGCTACGGCGACGAAAGGCTGGGCAAGGCCATCGGCGGCGACATCCTCGAAGGCAAACAGACTTACCTGATGATCACGGCCATAAGCCGCGCGGACGAACCTACGCGCGAAGTGCTCCGCTCGACGCACCGCTCACAGATGCCCGACGCCGAGAAAATCGCCACGATAAAAGCCGTCTACGACCGGCTCGACATACCACGCCTCACCGAACAGCAGATTTCGCTGCGCTTCGAAAGGGCGCTGGGCATCCTCGACACCCTTTCGGTCGAAAAATCCCGCACGGAACGGATGCGCGAATACGCCCTGAGCCTGATGGGACGCAAAAACTGATTCCGGAAACACCCCTCACAGGAACATCCCCCGTAAACGACACTATGCAACGCTCCGAGATAGAAATCATGGCCCCCGTAGGGTCTTACGAAGCACTGGCCGCAGCCATACAGGCCGGGGCGGACTCGGTATATTTCGGCGTCGGGAAGCTCAACATGCGCTCGGCGTCGGCTGCGAATTTCACGCTCGACGACCTGGCGAAGATCGTCGCCACGGCACACGCCGCAGGGGTCAAGGCCTACCTCACGGTCAACACCATCGTCTACGAGGACGAGATGCAAACCGTCCACGAGGTAATCGACCGCGCCAGGGCCGAAGGCATCGACGCCATCATCGCCACCGATTTCGCGGCGATACTCTATGCCCGGCGCATCGGGGTCGAGGTGCATATTTCGACCCAGAGCAACATTTCGAATTCCGAAACCGTGAAGTTCTTCTCGCAGTGGGCCGACACGGTGGTGCTGGCACGCGAACTGACGCTCGAACAGGTGGCGCAAATACACCGCCAGATCGTCGGGAACGACATCCGGGGCCCGCGTGGCGAGCTGGTCGAAATCGAAATGTTCGCCCACGGCGCATTATGCATGTCGATTTCGGGTAAATGCTACCTCTCGCTCTACGAAACCAACTGCTCGGCCAACCGCGGAGCCTGCCGCCAGCTGTGCCGCCGCAAATACACCGTCACGGACACGGAGACCGGTGCGGCGCTGGACATCGACGGGCGCTACGTCCTCTCGCCCAAAGACCTCTGCACGGTCGATTTCCTCGACAGGTTCATCGGTGCGGGTGTGCGGGTGCTGAAGATCGAAGGGCGTGCACGCGGCGCGGAATACGTCAAGCGCGTGGTGGAATGCTACGACGAAGCGCTGCGCGCGATCGAAGCGGGCACCTACACCCCCGCCCTGGCCGCCGGGCTGAAGGAGCGGCTCGCCACGGTCTTCAACCGCGGCTTCTGGGAAGGCTACTACGCCGGGCGCCCCGTGGCCGAACACAGCCAACATTACGGCTCGGCCGCCACGCGGCGCAAGGTCTACGTAGGCAAGGTAACAAACTTCTACAAGAGAATATCGGTGGCCGAGGTACTGGTCGAAGCCGCACCGCTGTCCGTGGGCGAGGATATTTTCTTCATGGGTGCCACCACCGGCATCGCCGAACAGGCACTCACCGAGCTGCACGACACCGACGGCACCCCGGTGCAATCCGTGGCACAAGGCACCCTCTGCGCCGTGCACACCGACACCCCGATCCACCGCGGCGACCAGCTCTACAAATTCGTCGACGCGGAATAGACCCGGCTGTCAGGGCAATACTCATTACAAGAAACGCCTCCGGGCGTTTTTTTGTTACGGTTTCTCTGCGGTCAGGCAGGAAAAAGTTGCTTATCATAAAAATTTTATCGAAAAACAATAAATTTTATTTGTTTTTCAAAATTTCTTTTGTAAGTTTGCAGTGTCAAAAACAAAAAGACACCCACTATGGAAATCGAAAAAGTCATCCGCATCCTGGCCATTTTCATCGCCGTGGCAGCCTTTGCAATCAAAGTAGCCACGCACCTGATGTTTCCCGGGGCGTCGCACACCGGCGACATCCCGATCCTGATCCTGCTGACCCTCTCGGTCTGCAGCATCTGGCGGGACGCCTTGCGCACGAAAAAGCAGAACGAAAATCCAAACGAATAAACCCCATGAAAAAACTCCTCATGTTCGCCGCTACGGCAGCCATACTGGCCGCCTGTACACCCAAGACAGCCCCCGAGCTGCCTTTGGAAACCTTCTTCCGCAATACGGAAAAAACCGGGTACCAAATATCGCCCGACGGAAAATATTTCTCCTACATGGCGCCTTACGAAAGCCGCCGCAACATCTTCGTGCAACCTGTCGACGGCAAGGACGCCGTGCGCATCACCTCGGAAACCGAACGCGACCTGGCCGGATACTTCTGGGCCAACGACCACCGCATCCTCTATCTGAAAGACACCGGCGGCGACGAGAATTTCCAACTCTACGGCGTGGACATCGACGGCAGCAACCCGCAAGCCTATACGGCCATCCCGGGCGTACGAACACAGATCATCGACCCGCTCGAAGAGATCGACTCGCTGATGATCATCGGCACCAACCAGCGCAACCCGATGATCTTCGACCCCTACCGCCTGAACCTCTCGACGGGCGAGATGACGATGCTGTGCGAGAATCCCGGCGACATCCAGGGCTGGCAGACCGACCATGACGGCAAGCTGCGCGTAGCCTATGCCATCGTCGACGGCGTGAACACGCAGATCCGCTACCGCGAAACCGAAGCCGAGCCTTTCCGTCCCGTACTGACGACCAACTTCAAGGAAGGCGTTTCGTTCGCCACTTTCACCCCGGACAACAAGCTGGTCTACGCCATCACCAACCTCGGGCGCGACAAATCGGCACTCGTGCTGATGGATCCGGCGACCTGCGAGGAGCTGGAACAACTCTACACCAACGACAAATACGACCTGCGCGGCATCTGGTACAGCGATGCACAGAAAAAATTGCAGGGTGTTTCGTACGAAGGCCACAAAGGCGTGAGGCGCCATTTCTTCGACAAGGCGACGGGCGAGATGTTCGGCCGCATGGAGAAACACCTGCGCGGTTACGAAGTCGGCATCAGCGGCTGGAACAAGGCCGAAGACAAATATATCGTCTATGCGGGCGGCGACCGCACGATGGGCGCCTACTACCTCTACGACGTGAAAGCCGACACGATGACCAAACTGGCCGACCTCGCACCTTGGATCGAGGAGCAGCAGATGGCCGAGATGACACCGGTTACCTATACCTCGCGCGACGGCCTCGAAATCGAGGGCTACCTCACGCTGCCCGTCGGCAAAACGCTTCACAACGCCAAGAACCTGCCCGTAGTGGTCAATCCGCATGGCGGCCCGTGGGCCCGCGACTCGTGGGGATTCAACCCCGAGGTGCAGTTCCTCGCCAACCGCGGTTACGCCGTACTGCAGATGAACTTCCGCGGTTCGACCGGCTTCGGACGCAAATTCACAGAAATCGCCTACGGCAAGTGGGGCCAGACCATGCAGGACGACATTACGGACGGCGTGAACTGGCTGATCGAAAAAGGCATCGCCGATCCCGCGAAGATCGCCATCTACGGCGGCAGCTACGGCGGTTACGCCACGTTGCAGGGTATCGTCAAGGATCCCGACCTCTATGCCTGCGCCGTGGACTACGTGGGCGTATCGAACCTCTTCTCGTTCCTGCAAACCATCCCTCCCTACTGGAAACCGATGCTCGACATGATGTACGAGATGGTCGGCAATCCCGAAAAGGACGCCCAAATGCTGCGCGAAAACTCCCCGGCACTCAACGCCGAACGGATCAAAACCCCGCTGCTGGTGGTACAGGGCGCCAACGACCCCCGTGTGAACATTAACGAGAGCAACCAGATGGTCAACGCCCTGCGCAAACGCGGCGTGCATGTCGACTACATGGTCAAGGACAACGAGGGACACGGCTTCCACAACGAGGAAAACCGCTTCGATTTCTACCGCACGATGGAGAAATTCCTCGGCAAATACCTCAAGGGCATCAAACCCGAGGGCGAAATCGTCCCCGAAGACAGCCGAAGGTAAACCGTATGCGACACCCAATCCCTAAAACGAACACAGCCAATTTTTAAAATAAAAAGTTCAAATTCATAGTTGTGTGACGGAGGCCCGGATAATCCCGGGCTTCCGTTTTTTACAGCACAGGAAAGGGGGGGGGCACGGACAGCCTCACCTACGGCAGCAGCCGGAGGCGCGGGCGCCGCCAAAACGCAAAGCGCTGAGAGAGGCGTCCGGCGGCAGCATCCGACGACAGACACGCTGCGGGCAGTCAGAAGCATCCCCGAAACCGGCGGCGAGCCCTTTCCCGCAACCCGGCCGATCCAGCTACAACCAGCCTGCGGGCCGCCCCGAATTTGAATTGAGCCGCGATTACATTATCTTTGTCCCTGCAATGAACGCCGCACCCCATATCGCACGACCTGACGACGGGCTTCCGATGCCCCGCCGCCTGTGGGCCATCCTGGCCGTAGCGTTCGGCGTCTCGCTGTCGGTGATCGACAGCGCCATCGCCAACGTCGCCCTGCCCACCATCGGGCTGGAACTGGGGATCTCGTCGGCCGACTCGATCTGGATCGTCAACGCCTACCAGCTGGCCATCATGATCTCGCTGCTGTCGTTTTCGGCATTGGGCGACGTGGTGGGCTACCGCAAAGTCTATATCGGCGGCCTGATGCTCTTCACCGTGGCCTCGGTGGGCTGCGCCCTTTCGACATCACTCCCGACGCTGGTGCTGGCGCGCGTGATGCAGGGGTTCGGCGCCGCGGCCGTCACATCGGTCAACACCACGCTTATCCGCATCATCTACCCCAAGGCGCAACTGGGACGCGGCATGGGCATCAACGCCACGGTCGTCGCCGTGTCGTCGGTCGCCGGGCCTACGCTGGCTGCGGGCATCCTCTCCGTCGCCGAGTGGCCGTGGCTCTTCGCCGTGAACATCCCCATCGGGCTGGTGGCGCTGTGGCTGAGCCGCCGCTTCCTGCCGGACAATCCCGTGCGGGTGAGCGCACGCCGTTTCGACTGGCGCGACGCCGTAATGAACGCCCTGACCTTCGGCTTGCTGATGGCTTCGGTCGAAGGGTTTTCGCACGGGCTCGACCCGCGGCTGCTCACCCTGGGCATCGCAGCGCTGCTCATCGTCGGGTTCTTCTTCATCCGCAGCCAGCTGCGCGAGCCCTATCCGATCCTGCCGTTCGACCTGCTGCGCATCCCGATCTTTTCGGTTTCGGTCGTCACGTCGATCTGCTCGTTCCTGGGGCAAATGCTGGCCATGGTAGCGCTGCCGTTCTACCTGCAACACGAATTCGGCTACGACGAAGTGGCGACAGGGCTGCTGATGACCGCATGGCCGGCCGTGATCATGGTCGTGGCTCCCGTGGCCGGAATGCTCGTCGAGCGCATCCACGCCGGACTGCTCGGCGGGACAGGGCTGACGGCCATGGCCGCGGGACTGTTCCTGCTGGCATTCCTGCCCG
>NZ_FR893399.1:19181-23761 GCF_000435435.1 Alistipes sp. CAG:29
GCCCCCCGCGCCGGGGGACAACGTATGTGGGCTGGTGCTCTGCGGTGCCGGCTTCGGGCTTTTCCAGTCGCCCAACAACAGCATCCTGATCGCCTCGGCTCCGCACGAGAGGAGCGGAAGCGCCAGCGGCATGCTCGCTACGGCGCGTCTCATAGGCCAGACCACGGGTGCGGCCCTGATGGCGCTGCTGTTCCACATCGTCCCCGACGACAGCACCCACACGGCACTCCTGCTCGCCGGCGGGTTCGCACTCACAGGAGCCGTCGTCAGCCTTACCCGTATCCGGCTACCCCTGCCCGAAGGGTTGGCCCGGCACAAGAGATAATTCCCCGGGCAGGCGGAACGACGGACACTCCGGCAGGTATCGGCACCGCCCATGCAACCCGGCACAGCACGCACGGCAAACACACAAGACAACCACACAAACAACAGCATACAACAACACTAATCCCAGCATGAAATACCCCTTGCTCCTCGCCGTCCTGTTCTCCTGCATCGGGATGGCGCCCGCACGACAAACCCCGCCTTCACCCTCCGATACGGTACAACGTGCAACGGCCGCTCTGCAAACCGACAATGCATCGATCTGCACCCCGCACGCAACCGGCGCGGAGACACCCCCTACACTGCACCCCGACACCGCACAACCATCCGCCCGGACGCAATTCATCCGCCCGCCCTACCTGCGGCCCGGCGACACGGTGGGCATCGTCACCCCGGCGCGGAAACTGTCGGAGAAGGCCGACACGGCAAAAGTGCGCGAGCGCTTCGAATCGTGGGGCCTGAAGGTTAAGTTCGGGCCGCATACCGCCGACCGCGAGCAACCCTATTTCGCAGGTACCGATGCCCAGCGCGCCGCCGACCTGCAGGCGATGATCGACGACCCCGGCGTAAAAGCCGTCGTCAGCTTCCAGGGCGGTTACGGCTCGGTACGGCTGCTGCCGCTCATCGACCTCAGCCACCTGCGCGAGCACCCAAAATGGGTCGTCGGGTTCAGCGACGTCACGATGCTCCACCTGGCACTGGGACGGCTGGGCGTTGAGAGCCTCCATGCCACCATGCCGGGCAAGTTCCGCTTCGGGAGCGAGGAGACCGCCGACGCGATCGTCTCCGACGAAGCGCTGCGCAGTGCTCTGCTGGGACTGCGGCAGCGTATCGACACCGGCCCACACCCGCTCAACTGCCCGGGCACGGCCCGCGGACGCCTCACGGGCGGCAACCTTGCGATCGTCTGCTCGTCGCTCGGCACACCCGAGGAACCCGACTTCGACGCCCCCACGGTGCTCTTCATCGAGGAGGTCGGCGAACACATGTACCGCCTCGACCGCATGATGCAACAACTCGCCCGGAGCGGAAAGCTCGCCAAATGCAAAGCCATCCTCGTCGGGCATTTTTCCGACATGGCCGGACAAAAACATTTCGGCATCACCGACCCCTACGACATCGTTGCGCAATACGTGCGGCCGCTGGGAATCCCGGTCGTCTTCGGCCTGCCCGCGGGGCACGAAGACCCCAATGTGGCGCTTTACATGGGACGCGAAGTCACCGTCACGGTGGGCGAAACGGGTGCCGTCATCGAATTCTGACGAAGGAAGCGGGGCGCAGCGGAACGGCCCGACTCCGCCCGGACAGCAGGGCGGCGGGGCAACCGTCCCGGGCAAAGCCGCCGGGCTGCGGCGGAGCGGCGAAAGCCTTCCGCTCCGGGCCATCGCCCTCCGCAAAAAATAAACCCGCCGGGGAACGGGCTTGCCATATTTTTACTATTTTTGTAAAAGGAGGGATACGTAGCCCTGTGAAAGGCGCGGGAAACCGTCCCCGGAAACGAAATACGGATTATCGGAAATCTAAAACACTACGCATATGTTCTCAGCAAAAACCTACGCCGCGCGCCGCAACATGCTGCGCACCAAAATCGGGTCGGGCATCGTCCTGTTCCCGGGCAACCCCCTGTCACCCAACAACTACCCGAACAACGCCTACTATTTCCGGCAGGATTCGTCGTTCCTCTACTATTTCGGGCTGAACGTCCCCTCGCTGGCGGGCCTGATCGACGCCGACACGGGCGAAGAGGCACTCTACGGCGACGATTTCACGGTCGAGGACATCATCTGGACAGGCCCGCAGCCCACGTTGCGCGAGCTGGGCGCAAAGGTCGGCATCACAGCGACATATCCCCTCTCCGAACTCGAGAAACGGCTCCGCAAAGCCATTTCGCTGGGGCGCAAAATCCATTTCCTGCCCCCTTACCGCGGAGAGACAAAGCTTTGGCTGTCGTCGCTGCTGGGTATCAAACCCGCACTGCTGCACGACTACAAGTCGGTAGACCTGATGTTCGCCGTGGCCGAAATGCGCGAGAAAAAGAGCGCCGAGGAGATCGAAGAGATGGAGCGCGCGTTCCAAATCGGCTACAAGATGCACACGCTGGCCATGAAGATGTGCCGCCCGGGCGTCGTCGAGCGCGAAATCGCGGGCGCCATCGAAGGCGTCGCCAAATCCTACGGTTCGGGCGTGTCGTTCCCGTCGATCGTCTCGCAGCACGGCGAAACGCTGCATAACCTCAACGCCGACGGCGTACTGGAAGAGGGGCGTCTGCTGCTGTGCGACGCGGGCGGCGAAACGGTCGACAACTACTGCTCCGACCACACCCGCACCTACCCCGTAAGCGGGAAATTCACGCAGAAACAGAAGGATGTCTACAACATCGTGCTGGCGGCACACGACCATGTGGCCAACATCGTCAAACCGCACATGATGTACTCCGAGATACACAACGCCGCCTACACGACGCGGGCCGAAGGGCTTGCCGGAATAGGGCTGATCAAGGGATCGGCGGCCGACGCCGTGGCCGCGGGTGCCATGACGATGTTCATGCCCCACGGGCTGGGACACGGGCTGGGCATGGACGTGCACGACTGCGAGGCGATGGGCGAGCGGAGCTTCGACTTCTCCTCGATCGCCCAACGCGCCGCCAAGTCCGCGACCTGCATCTACCGTGCGGCGTGGCGCCTCGAACCGGGGACGGTAATGACCGACGAACCTGGGCTCTACTTCATCCCGGCGCTGATCGACAAATGCCGGGCCGAGGGCCTTTACAAGGGGATCGTCGATTACGACGCCCTGGAGGGCTACCGCGACTTCGGCGGCATCCGCATCGAGGACGACATCCTCGTGACGGAGAGCGGCAGCCGTATGCTGGGCGACAAGAAGATACCCGTCACGGTCGAGGAGCTCGAAGCAGTCGTAGGCCGGTAAGGTGAAACGGATTTTCATTTTCCCGACCATCGAGGAGGCCAAGGCCTTCATCCTCACCGAGCCCCGCGACCCGGTATTCGTCGGCGGGGTGGGCATGGCCGAAATCGCGGCGGCGACGCTGCGCGCCGTGAAAGCCAAAAAGCCGCAGTTGGTGGTGCTGGCCGGCATTGCCGGCGCCTGTGACCGGACATTGCGGCGCGGCGAGGTGGTCGAAGTGGTCACCGAACGCATAGCGGGCATCCCCGAGCGTTACGCCCGCGAATACGAGACCTCGGGCCCCGACCTGGGGCTGCCCCTTGCAGCCGGGGTCACCGTCAGCCGTTCGGGCGACGGAGCCGCGGCAAAGGACGGGCCGAAAAGCGCGGCGGAAGGCACCGGGCACGCGGCAGGGGACGCCGGGTTCGCGGAGCCGCACCCCGGATTTACGGCAGACGACAGGGCGGGACACGCAGCGGACGGCACCCAACGCCAGACGCCGGAAGGAAACCCGGAGAACACGTCGGAAGGGTACCTGCCGGAAGTGGAGAACATGGAAGGCGCAGCCTTTTTCGCCGTATGCGACGCGCTGGGCGTCGCGTGCTGCCAGATACGTGCCGTGTCGAACTACGTCGGCGAACCCTTTGGCCAGTGGGCTGTGGAGGAGGCCGTCGGGAACCTGACGGAAAAGTTAAACCAAATATTCGAAAACAATGAATAAAAATTGGATGCTCTGGGCGGGACTGATCCTGATACTGGTCGTCTTCATCCTGGTCTGGCAATTCGCCCCCGCCATCCAGCGGTGGCTGGCCAACGTATTTATCGACATCATCGTCCTCGTGCTGACCTTCGCCGCCGGATGGCTGCTGGGTCGTTTCGGGGGTAAACGCAACCGCAGCGACAACGAGAAAAACGCCCGCAACATCACCGAGGCGCAAAAACGGTGAGGCTGAAGCTGCATATCTCGCCGTGCCCGAACGACACTTTCATGTTCGACGCGCTCGTTAACGGGCGCATCGACACGGGCAGCCTGCGCTTCGAGGTCGAATACCACGACATCGAGGAGCGTAACCGCGGTGCCGGGCTGGGACGTGCCGACATCAGCAAGATAAGTTGCGCCGTACTGCCCGCCATCGCGGAACATTACGCGCTGCTCGACAGCGGTGCGGCACTCGGACGCGGCAACGGGCCGTTGCTGGTACGCCGCGCAGGCGATACGCGGCCGATACGCCGCGTGACCGTCCCGGGGCTGCACACAACGGCCAATGCCCTGATGGGCAAACTCTTCCCCCAAATCGAGGAGTGTACACCGCTGCTCTTCTCCCGAATCGCGGCGGCCGTCGAGCGGGGCG
>NZ_FR893400.1:0-5804 GCF_000435435.1 Alistipes sp. CAG:29
CATTCCTACACGACCGATTATTTCCTGGCCTCGGGCAACAGTCTGATGCCCATACTCCGCGAGGCCGAAGCCCCGCGCGACGCCTCGTTCTCGCCCGACGGCAAGCTGATCGCCTATTCCGACCGCAACGACCTCTATGTCTACGATACCGCGGGCAAGCGCACGCGCCGCATCACCGACGACGGAGCGTGGAACTCGGTCATCAACGGCACCACGGACTGGGTCTACGAGGAGGAGTTCGGCTTTACGAAGGCCTATGCCTTCTCGCCCGACAGCCGCCGCATCGCCTACCTGCGCTTCGACGAATCGGAAGTGCCCCTGATGGAGATGATGCGCTTCGACGGCAAACTCTACAACCAGGCCTATTCGTTCAAATACCCCAAGGCCGGGGAGCGCAACTCCACGGTCGAAGTGTGGGTCTGCGACCTTGCGACAGGGGCCCGGGAGCGCATCGACACGGGCGGCGAGGCCGACCAGTACATTCCCCGCATCGGCTGGACACCCGACGGCCGGCTCTACTACTTCCGCCTCAACCGCAGGCAGAACACCTTCGAGGTAATCCTCTGCGAGCCCAACGGTGCCCAGCGCACGATCTACGACGAACGCTCGCAGCAATACGTCGAGCGCGTGAATGACAAGACCGTCACCTTCATCGACGGCGACCGCTTCCTCGTGCGGCAGGAGGGACACACGGGCTACATGCACCTCTACCTTTACAGCATCCGCAAGGGGTTGCTCGCCCAGGTAACCAAAGGCGACTGGGAGGTGACCGACGTGGTCGGCACCGACGGCAAACGGGTCTGGTACCTCTCGACCGAAACCTCTCCGCTGCGCCGCAACCTGTACAGCGTACGGCTCGACGGCAAGGACAAGCGCCGTCTGACGACCGGCGAGGGCTACTACGCCATCGCCCCGAGTGCCGGGATGAAATACTACATCTCGACCTTCTCCAACGCCACGACCCCCAACCGGGTCGAAGTCTGCGACAACGAAGGCAACCCCATCCGCACGCTGGCCGACAGCCGCAAACTCCGCGAAGAGCTGGCGGCCGTACAGCGCCCCGTCCGGGAGTTCTTCACCTTCACGACCGAGCGCGGCGACACGCTCAACGCCTACATCGTCAAGCCCCGCGGCTTCGATGCATCGCAGCGTTACCCCGTGCTGCTGACCCAGTATTCGGGGCCCGGCTCGCAGTCGGTAAGCGACCGCTGGTCGCTCGACTGGGAGGATGCGCTCACGGACAAAGGCTACATCGTGGTCTGCGCCGACGGCCGGGGCACAGGGTTCCGGGGTGAGAAGTTCAAGAAATCGACCTACGGGCGCCTCGGGGCGCAGGAGGTCGAAGACCAGCTCTCGTTCGCCCGCTACATGGCTTCACAGCCCTACGTCGACCCTGCACGCATCGGCATCTACGGCTGGTCGTACGGCGGGTTCATGGCACTGGGCTGCGCGATGAAAGGCCACGGGCTATTCCGCATGGCGATCGCCGTGGCCCCCGTCACTTCGTGGCGCTACTACGACTCGATCTACACCGAAATCTACAACAACCTGCCGCAGTACAACGCCGCAGGCTACGACGACAACTCCCCGATCAACTTCGCCCGGATGCTCGACGACACCAAGACCCGCCTGCTCATCATCCACGGCACGGCCGACGACAATGTCCACTTCCAGAACAGCGTGGAGATGGCACGTGCCCTGAACCGCTGCGGCAAGCAGTACGACATGATGGTCTATCCCGACCAGAACCATTCGATGCAGCCCGACGACACGGCCAATGTCCGGCAGAAAATGATCGAATACACGCTCGAACACCTCTGAACCGCCCTGTCATGGAACGGATCGTTTATATCGGGACACCCGTCGGCAGAGTCGGCATCGCAGCTTCGGACGACGCCGTGGCACGCATTTTCTTTGCGCACGCATGCGGCCCGGCGGAAGAACAAACACCCGAAGGCACGCCCGAGGCATTCACACCCCTGCTCCGGCAGGCTGCGGCGGAGCTGACCGAATATTTCGCGGGCAGACGCCGTGCCTTCACCCTCCCGCTGGCGCCCGAAGGCACCCCGTTCCAGCGGGCCGTATGGGATGCCCTGCGGACGATCCCCTACGGCGAGAGCCGCAGCTACAAGCAGATCGCCGCACAGATCGGCCGTCCGACGGCCTGCCGCGCCGTGGGCATGGCCAACCACCGCAACCCGATCGCCATCGTCGTTCCCTGCCACCGCGTAGTCGGCAGCGGCGGCACTTTGGTCGGCTATGCGGGCGGGCTGGAGGCCAAGGCCTACCTGCTCGGCCTCGAACGGGAAAACAAGGGCTGAAAAACCGCCGCCCTGCAAACGGGAAGATGGCCGGCCAACTTCCCGATTTCGGAACGCACATTCCCAAAAGCACCGCGGAATACCGCACGAATAAAGGAGGGGGGGGGCACTTGCTAAAGCAAGTGCCCCCCTTACCCGTCGTCCGTCCGTCTAAAGCCCGAACGAGAATACGTTGATACTGTCGTAAACCACGCTGAAGACACCCAGCAGCAAAATCCCCGCCATGCAGAGCGCAAGGCTGAGGCGCGTATAGCGGTCGCTGCGCAGCGGTGCGATCGGCTCTTCGTTGGGCGTAATGTACATCGCCTTCACGACCAGCAGGTAGTAATAGAGCGAAACCACCGTATTGACCAGCGCGATGAACACCAACAGGTGGAAACCGCCCTTGAATGCCGCGGCGAAGACGAAGAACTTCGAAAAGAACCCGGCAAAAGGCGGGATGCCCGCCAGCGAGAAGAGCGCCAGGGTCATCATCAGCGCCAGCTTGGGATTGGTGCGGTAGAATCCGTTGTAATCCGCCAGCGCGACCTTGCCGCCGCTATACTGTTCGACGGTCGAAATGATGCCGAAGACGGCGAGGTTGGCCGCCATGTATACCAGCACGTAGAACACGAGCGAAGTCATTCCGATGGCGCTGCCGCCGATCACGGCCAGCATGATATAGCCGGCCTGCGAGATGGACGAGAAGGCCATGAAACGCTTCAGGTCGGTCTGCCGGATGGCGAAGAGGTTGGCAACCGTGATCGAAAGCACCGTCACGGCATAGAGCAATGTCTGCCACTGCCCGACCATCGGGCCGAAGACCTTCATCAGCACGGTCATCAGCACGAACGCCGCCGAGGCCTTCGACACGACCGAGAGGTAGGAAGTCACGGCCGTCGGCGCCCCCTGGTAGGTATCGGCCGTCCAGAGATGGAACGGCACGAGCGAAATCTTGAACCCCAGCCCGGCGAAGAAGAAGACCATCGCCATGACCTGCAACGGCGACCCCGTAATGCGCGCCGCCATATCGCCGAAGTAGAGCGTCCCCGTAGTCCCGTAGAAGAACGAGATGCCGTAGAGCATCAGACCGCTCGCGAACAAGGCGCAGAGGATGTATTTCGCACCCGCTTCGGCCGAATGGTGCTTGTACTTGTCGAACGCCACCAGGCAGGCCATCGGCACCGAAGCCAGTTCCATGCCCAGGAAGAAGAGCAGGAAATTGCCCGCCCCGACCATGAAATACATGCCCAGCAGCGTCGAAAGCAGCAGGATGTAGAATTCGCCCTGTTTGTGGGCCGTGTCGTCGCGCCGCAGCCACGTACCGGCCTGCAGGCAGACGATGAGCGCCCCGATGGCCAGCACGCTCTTGACGACGGTGTGCATCGGCACATAGCAGAACATGCCGCCGAATACCTCGCCCGCCGTCCCCGGAACGACATTGGCCAGCACCTGCACCGCGAGCAGCCCGCAGGCCACCGCCGAAAACCAGCGCCTTCCGCGCTCCCCGGCGATCAGGTCATAGAGGAACAGCAGGACGATCACCGCGATGAGCGTCACTTCGGCCTGCATGTACGAGAATATATTGCTGTAATCCATAGTCGCTTAATTCATTAAGTGTGTAATGATCTCCGAAACGCTGCCCCGGATCATGTCGCTCACCCACAGCGGCGCGAGCCCCATGCCGGCGATGGCGACGACGAGGCAGACGACCGACAGGCGTTCGTCCCACGTGGCGTCGGAGAGCCTGAGATGCGCTTCGTTGGTACAGGTGCCGTAGAGTATCTTCCCGACCACCCGCAGGATGTAGACCGCCGTGATGACGATCGACGTGCAGGCGATGATCGTCACCACACGGTGGAACGTGTCGTTGTCCATGAACGCGCCGTTGAAGATCGTCATCTCGGCGACGAACCCGCTCAGGCCGGGCAGGCCCAGGTTCGCCAGGCCCGCGATGACGTAGCCCACCGCCAGGAAGGGCATCACCTTCATCAGCCCGCTCAGTTCGCGCACGTCGCGCGTATGCGTGCGGCCGTAGATCATGCCGATCAGCGCGAAGAAGAGCGCCGTCATCAGGCCGTGGCTCAGCATCTGCAGGACAGCGCCCGTACCCGCCGTGGTGTTCATCATCAGGATGGCGAACAGCACCAGTCCGCAGTGCGACACTGACGAGTAGGCGTTGATGTATTTGAGGTCGGTCTGCACGCACGCCGCAAAAGCGCCGTACACGACCGAGATCGTCGTCAGAACGATGAATATCCAGCTCAGCTCGTGCGCCGCTTCGGGCATGAGGTACATCGCCACGCGGAAACAGCCGTAGCCGCCCAGCTTCATCAGCACGCCGGCATGGAGCATCGACACGGCCGTCGGGGCCGAAGCATGGCCATCGGGGCTCCACGTATGGAAGGGGAACAGCGCGCCCAGCACGCCGAATCCGACGAAGACCAGCGGGAACCAGATATATTGCTGCGCCAGGGGAATGTTATGCAGCTGCGCGATCTCCAGGATATTCATCGTCGTGGCTCCGGCACCGAAGTAGATGCCCAGAATGCCGATCAGCAGCAGCGCCGAACCGCCCATGAGCATCAGTGTCAGTTTCATGGCGGCATACTCCTTGCGGCCGCTGCCCCACACGCCGATCAAGAGATACATCGGAATCAGCGCCACCTCGTAGAACATGAACATCGTGAAGAGGTCGACCGAAACGAAGAACCCGAAGACGCCCACGCTCAGCAGGCAGAACCAGAGGAAATACTCCTTGACCTGCTCCTTCATCCGCCACGAGGCGAACGTCCCCGTAAACACGATGATGGCCGACAGCAGCAGCATGGCAACCGAAATGCCGTCTACCCCCACGGCATAGTGGATATTGAGCGGCGCATACCACACATGGCTTTCGGTAAAGAGCATGGCGGCCTGCTCGCCCGCCTCGCGCAGGCCGAGGTAGCGGAACACCAGCACCACCGCCAGCGCCAGCAGCAGCGAGGAACCCGCCACCATCACGGCACGCACCTGCCGCGCGGACTTCGAGAGCCAGAGCCCCAGCATCATCAGCACCGGGATGGCGGGAAACAGTGATAACATATTCATAACAGCTACAGTTTAGCAGATTAAAAGCAAGAAGATCGTAAGTCCCAGCGCACCGCCGAGGAACCAGATGCAGTAACGCTGCACGCTGCCGCTCTGCATGTCGCGGATCACGTATGCCGCGCCGTTGGTCGCCCGCGCCAGCATGTTCATCAGGCCGTCCACCACATGGCGGTCGAACCATGCGACCGGGGCCGAGATGCAGGCGAAGATCACCCGGTGGGTAACGAACTGGTAAACCTCGTCGATGTAGAAACGGTGGTAGGCCGCCTTATGCAGTCCCCTGAAGCGCGTTGCCAGGGCATCGGCCACCGTCTGGCGCTCGCGCAGGTACATCCACGTCGCCAACGCGATGGCCGCGGCAGCCACGCAGAGGCTCACGCCCGCCACACTGCGGTCGATATGGATCGTGTAGGG
>NZ_FR893400.1:5815-25903 GCF_000435435.1 Alistipes sp. CAG:29
AGATGGAGCGTGTAGGGCATCCCGTCGCTGCTGACCAGCTTCCCGAAAGGAATGAACCCCGCCACGCAGGTCACTGCGGCCAGGAACACCAACGGCAGGGTCATCGTCAGCGGCGCCTCGTGCGGCCTGTGCGCCGCATGAAGTTCACGGTTTTCGCGTCCCCAGAAGATGTTGTAATAGAGGCGGAACATGTAGAACGCCGTCAGGCCGGCGATCCCGGTCATCACCCACCCCATCACGGGGCTGAAGGCGAAGCACGCCGTCAGGATCTCGTCCTTCGAGAAGAAACCGCTCAGGGGCCAGATGCCCGCGATGGCCAGGCAGGCCACGAGGAACGTCGCATGCGTCACGGGCATGTACCGGCGCAGGCCGCCCATGGCCGACATTTCGTTGGAGTGCACGGCATGGATGATGCACCCGGCGCCGAGGAACAGCAGCGCCTTGAACATGGCGTGCGTGAAGAGGTGGAACATCGAGGCCATGTACCCCAGCCCGCCCGTATGGGGATCGGCCGAGGTGCAGACGCCCAGCGCCACGATCATGAAGCCGATCTGCGAAATGGTACTGAACGCCAGCACACGCTTGATGTCGCTCTGCACGCAGGCCACGACGGCGGCATAAAGCGCCGTAAAGGCCCCGATATAGGCCGTCCAGTGCAGCACCTCGGGCGCATAGCCAACAAAGAGCGGGAACATGCGCGCCACGAGGTAAACGCCCGCCACGACCATCGTCGCGGCATGGATCAGCGCCGACACGGGCGTCGGGCCCTCCATGGCGTCGGGCAGCCAGATATGCAGCGGGAACATGGCGCTCTTGCCCGCGCCGCCGATGAACATCAGCCCCAGCGCCAGCGGGATCATCGCACCGGCGGCAGCCAGCAGCTGCACGTCGGGCGTGAAGGAGAACGTCCCGGCATAGTACCCGTAGAAGAGGATGCCGACGAGGAACCCCAGGTCGGCGAAGCGCGTCACGATAAACGCCTTCTTCGAGGCCGCGACGGCCTCCTTTTTCGTGTAATAGAAACCGATGAGCAGGTAGGAGCTTACGCCCACCAATTCCCAGAAGAGGTACATCTGGAAGATGTTGGTAGCCACCACCAGCCCCATCATGCTCATCGTGAACAACGACAGGAAGGCATAGTAACGCTGAAACCCCCGCTCGCCCTTCATGTAGCCCAGCGAGTAGACGTGCACCATCAGCGAGACGGTCGAAATCACCACGAGCATCATCACCGAAATCGGGTCGAGCAGGATGCCCAGGTCGATATGCAGCGTCCGGCTGATCGGCAGCCATACCGTGTTCCACGGCACGAGCGTGGGGAACATCCCCGCGGCGTCGCGCCCTGCGGAAAAATACTCGAACGCCGTACAATAGCTCAGCAACGCCACTACGGCCAGCACCGCCGTGCCTATGGCGCCCGCGACGACGGGCTTGAGCTTCATGCCGGCCAGCCCCAGGAAGAGGAAGCTCAGCAGCGGCAGCAGCAGGATAAGGATCGTATATTCCATAACAATCGTTTTTTCAGAATCGTTACCACTTCATCTCCCGCAGGCTCTTCACCCCGATGTTGCGCAGGTTCCGGTAGATGTTGATGATGATGGCGATTGCGACGGCCGTTTCGGCGGCGCTGATGCCGATGGCGAAGAGCGTGAAGAAGAATCCCTCCAGCTGTTCGGGGAACAGGAAGCGGTTGAATACGACGAAATTGATGTCGACCGAATTGAGGATCAGCTCGACGGAGATCAGCATCGCCAGCAGGTTGCGGCGCGTCACGAACCCGTAGATTCCCACGAACATCATGATCGTGGAGAGGACGAGGTAATATTCCATGTGTATCATAGTCGTACTCTTTTTAGCGTTTGCGTGCGATGAGGATTCCGCCGACGATGCAGGCCAGCAACAGGATGCTGATGACCTCGAACGGCAGCACGTAGCCGTATTTTCCGCTGCTCATCAGCGCGTGGCCGATCGTCTGCACGTCCAGTTCGCCGTGGACGAAATGCGACGGCATGAAATCGTGCCGGAGCGTCACGTAGAGGCATACCCCGAGGCTCAGCAGCGTCGCCGCCAGCCCCACGAACAGCTTGTAGCCCTTTATGTCCTCCGACTTGTCGCCCTGGCTCGAGGTCAGCAGGATCGAGAATACGTACAGCACCGTGATGCCGCCGGCATAGATCAGCAGCTGCACGGCGCCCAGGAACGAATAGTTCAGCTGGAAATAGATGCCCGCCGTACCGAACAGCACGAACAACAGGTAGGTCGCCGCGCGCAGGATACGCTTGGTCGTCACGGCCAGCACGGCACTCACGGCCGTAAAGACCGCCAACACCGTAAAGACGATTAATTCGAGTGTTATCTCCATGGCTTATTGTTTGTTCAGGGTTTTGACCAGCTTGGAGCGCGTGTATACCGCGTGTTCGAAATCGGTCGAGAAACGGATGGCCCCCGTCGGGCAGGCGTTGACGCACAGATGGCAGAACATGCACGACCCCAGGTCGTACTGGTAAAGCACCAGGCGGCGTTTCGACTTGCCCGTCTCGGGATCAGTGACCAT
Source organism: Alistipes sp. CAG:29 (assembly GCF_000435435.1). Classification (NCBI taxonomy): domain Bacteria; kingdom Pseudomonadati; phylum Bacteroidota; class Bacteroidia; order Bacteroidales; family Rikenellaceae; genus Alistipes; species Alistipes sp. CAG:29. The sequence goes on from NZ_FR893400.1 coordinate 8,370, forward strand.
CTCGGTGGTGATACGGATGGTTTCGTTGGGACATGCCGACTGGCAGAGGCCGCAGGCGATGCACTTGTTCTTCCCCCCGGCATCGTGGGGCATGGTCAGCTCGCCGCAGAAACGGTCGAACATCTTGAGCGTGGCCCGGTTCTCGGGGTATTGCTCGGTGACCTTCTTGGTGAAGAACTCCCGCCCGGTCACCTTCATACCCGTCAGCAAGGTTCCCAACCCGTGGAAAAGTCCTTTGATATAGCTACTCATGACTAAAAATGCAGTTTAAATACGACGACGATGACCATCAGCAGCAGGTTTGCCAGCCCGATCGGCACCAGGTATTTCCATTCCAGCGTCAGTATCTGGTCGATACGCAGGCGCGGGAAAGTCCACTTGATCCACATCAGCAGCCACACCACGAAGAACGCCTTGCCGAAGAACCAGACGAAGCCGGGGATGTAGTCCATGGCGGCATTGAAGCCCTCCCAGCCGGGGATGTGCAGCGGCATCCATCCCCCGAGGAAGATGGTGGCCGCAACGCCCGAGACGACGAACAGGTTGACGAACTCGGCGACGTAGAACAGGCCGAAGTGCATGCCCGAATACTCGGTGTGGTACCCTGCCGTCAGCTCCGACTCGGCCTCCGGGAGGTCGAACGGCCCGCGGTTGACCTCGGCGTTGCCCGCGATCAGGTAGATCACGAAGGCGACCAGCGCCGGGACATGCCCCTTGAAGATGAACCAGCCGTCGGCCTGGCGGGCGACGATCTCCGAGAACTGCATCGTATCGGTCAGCACGACGATCGTCAGGATCGACAGCCCGATCGACAGCTCGTACGAGATCATCTGCGCACCGCTTCGCATGGCGCCGATGAGCGAATACTTGTTGTTGGAGCTCCACCCCGCCAGCAGGATGCCGACCACGCCGATCGACGAGGCCGCCATCAGGAAGAAGACGCCCACGTTGAAGTCCAGCACTTCGAGCCCCTTGTTCACAGGCAGGCAGGCGAAAGCCAGCACCGACGCCAGGATGACGATGTAGGGCGCGAGGTTGTAGAGGAACCTGTCCGAGCGGCGGATGGTGATGATCTCCTTGGTGAGCATCTTGAACACGTCGCAGATCACCTGCAACGTACCCCACGGCCCCACGCGCACGGGCCCCAGGCGGCACTGGAACGCCGCGCAGACCTTACGCTCCATGAAGATCATCAGGATGGCGATCACCGCGTACATCAGCAGCAGGCAGACACCGACGATCACGCACTCCAGGAAGACCGCCAGCCCCACGGGCATCAGCGACGTGAGCAGCCCGTGAACCCAGCTCGTTACTATACTAAAATCAAACATATCTGTAAGTTTTTCCTTTTTTATCCCGCTCCCGCCTCAAGGGGAGGGGCTTATAAACCCGGAAGCGACATCCGGCTACCTGTCTATATCGGGCACGACGTAGTCCAGCGTACCGCCGATGGCGATCAGGTCGGCGATCTTCGTCCCCCGCGCAATGGTTTCGAGGCACGACACGAGCGGGAGCCCCGTCGAGCGGAACTTCATGCGGTAGGGCGACTTCTCCCCGCGGCTCTCGATGAACACCCCGAACTCCCCGCGGCTGCCCTCGACGGCGGCGTAGTAACTGCCTTCGGGTATGCGGATCACGGGCTTCATCTTCAACTGGTATTCGCCTTCCGGAATGTTGTCAATCAACTGTTCGATGATGTCCATGCTCTGTTCGATCTCGCGCATACGCACCATGTAACGGGCGAAACAGTCACCCTCGTCGTAGAGCACTTCCTCGAAATCCACCTTGCCGTACATGGCGTAGGGATGGCGCTTGCGCACGTCGCACGCCCAGCCCGAAGCACGCCCCGTACCGCCCGTGGCACCGAACGAGATGGCGTCTTCGCGGGTCAGCACGCCGGTGCCTTTCAGGCGTTCCCGGGCGATGACGTTCCCCGTGAACACCTCGTGGTACTCGCGCAGCGTCGGGCGCATGTAGGCGATAAACTCCTTCACGCGCCGTACGAAATCGGAATGGATGTCAGCCTGCACGCCGCCGATCGTATTGTAAGTCTGGATCAGGCGCCCGCCGGTGGTCTGCTCCAGGATGTCGAGCACCTTCTCACGGTCGCGGAACCCATAGAAAAAGGCCGTCAGGGCCCCCATATCCATGCAGAGGCAGGCAAAGAACAGCAGGTGCGAGTCGATACGCTGCAACTCGTCCATGATCGTGCGGATGTACTGCACGCGCTCGGACACCTCCACACCCAACCCCTTCTCGATACACATGCAGAGCGCATGGCGGTTCTGCGACGCCCCGAGGTAGTCGAGGCGGTCGGTAAGCGCCAGCGTCTGGGGGTAGGTCAGGCTTTCGCACATCTTCTCGATGCCGCGGTGGATGTAACCGCAATGCACGTCGAGCTTGCGGATGATCTCGCCTTCGAGCGACACGCGGAAACGCAGCACGCCGTGCGTGGCGGGGTGCTGCGGGCCGATGTTGATGACATATTCGTCCTCCTCGAACAAGACGTTGCGGTGGCGGATGAAGCTGCCGTCCGCCGTCAGTTCGAAGCTCGGGGCGCTGTCCTTCGACACTTCGTTGGTCATGCGCAACGGGTTGAGCCCCGGGTCATAATCCTTACGCAGGGGGTGCCCCACCCAGTCGTCGCGCAGGAACAGGCGCCGCATGTCGGGGTGGTTCAGGAAACCGATGCCAAAATAGTCAAAGACTTCGCGCTCGTTCAGTTCCGCGGCCTTCCACAGGTCGCAGACCGAAGGCAGCCCGCACTTCTCGCGGCTGGGGGTCAGCGTCCGCAACACGACGTTCTCGCCCGTCGCGGTGGCTTCGAGGTGGTAGACCGCCCCGAACCCCTCTTCGCCCCAGTCCATGCCCGTCAGGCTGCGCAGGAAATCGAATCCCTCGGCCCTCAGGCGTGCAGCCAGGGCGTGGAATTTCTCCACCGGGACGGTGAACATCCCGTCCCCGGCCTCCGACCACACGGCCCCGGGTTCCCAGGCCGTTATTTTCTCTCTGATATTCATTGTTTTTCTCCTCCTTCCACGTTCAAATCGTTTTTTTCGGCCGTCAGATCCCGGCGAAGCAGCTCTTCGTACTCCTGCTTGCCGATCTGCTTGTTCACCCCGCCGAAAAACCGCTGTAATTTCACTTTGCGCTGCAACTGCATCAGCCCGTAGAGCATCGCCTCGGGGCGCGGCGGGCACCCGGGGATATAGACATCGACCGGCAGTATCTTGTCCACGCCGTTCAGCACATGGTACGACTTCTTGAACGGGCCGCCGCTGATGGCGCATCCCCCGACGGCGATCACATACTTCGGGTCGGCCATCTGGTCGTAGAGGCGCTTCAGGACAGGGGCCATCTTGTGGGTGATCGTCCCGGCCACCATGATGAAATCGGCCTGGCGCGGGGAGGCGCGGGCCACTTCGAACCCGAACCGGGCAAAGTCGTAGCGGGCCGCCCCCACGGCCATGAACTCGATCCCGCAGCAGCTCGTGGCGAAAGTCAGCGGCCAGAGGCTGTTGCTGCGCCCCCACTCGATCAATTCGTCGAGGCACCCTACGATCACGTTCGTACCCTCGCGGCGCAGCTCGGCCGCCATCTTTTCGAGGTATTCGTTGTCATTGAAATCCTCGTATTTCATTGCCTTTATCTCAGGCTTCCTTATTTCCATTCCAAAGCTCCTTTCCGCCATGCGTATGCAAGGCCCAAAACCAGTACGACCAAAAAGAAGAGGATGCTCACCAGCCCGTAAATCCCCAGATCCTGGACGACCACCGCCCACGAAAAGAGAAAGACGGTCTCCACGTCGAACATCAGGAACAGGATCGCGAACAGGTAGTACCCCACCTTGAACTGCATCCACGACCGTCCGCGCGTCGGGATACCGCACTCGTACGCCTCGCCTTTCTGCGGGTTGTACGAGCGCGGCGATATGGCGCGGGCGATACCCAGCGCGACTGCGACCAGCGCAATAGCCGTCAGGATGACGACCACCAATAGCGTAAAATACATAACCTATCGTTTTTACGAATTTACTCGGAACACGAAAACACGAACGCATCTCCGGGAGAAAAAATCCTCATCCGGGAACATGCGGCAAAACGGGAACGGGAACAGCGGCTAAATCAGGATACGCCCCAGCGAAAAGACATAATAATCGACCGGCTTGGGATGCAGGTCGAAGCAGTCCGAATAAGCCGGACGGCAGGACAGCCCGCGGGCCGACGCCATGGCCCGGGCATCATGGCGCAGACGGACGATCGCCTTCTGGGCGGACGGTTGGACGGGATTTTCGATCGGAGCGTCGCAGGTGAAGACTGCCGCCGTGAAACAATTGTGTGCCGGAACCGGCGTCCGGAGAGTGGACTGGCAAATTCGGTCGGGCTGCGAAACTACCCTACCGGATTGAACCTGAGCGCCATCCAGGCTTCCTGCCAAGACAAAAAGCAAGATGAACAAAGCATATTGAATCCTCTCCAGCATTTCGACCTTACTATTTTCGTGCTGCGAAGATACACTCTTTCGCGCAGAAAACGGAATCCATGGACGAAAAAACGTACATAATGATGAATTTTGAGTACAAAAACACCCATAGCCGGATTCAGGTAATACTCCGGAAACAGGCCCGGCGGATAGCAACGAGCCCCGCCCGGTATATTCCGCCCCGGCAACTGCGAAAGGCCGTGCCCGAAAGGTTTGCCTGCAGCACAAAAGAAAATGCCGCCCCGAAAACCGGAGGCGGCATTTCCAACAGAAACAAACCCTTATTTCTTTTCGTAACGGTCTGCGACGACCTTCCAGTCGATGCGATCCCAGAGGGCGGCGACGGCGTCGGCGCGACGGTTGCGGTAGTCGATGTAGTAGGCATGCTCCCATACGTCGAAGCACATCAGCGGCTTCATGCCGTGGCACATCGGGTTGCCGGCGTTCTGCTCCGTGACGATGGCCAGCTTGCCCGATTTGTCCTCGGCGAGCCAGGCCCATCCCGAACCGAAAAGGCCGACGGCAGCCTTCTCCATCTGGGCCTTGAACTGCTCGAACGAACCGAAATCCGCGTCGATAGCCTTCAGCAACGCCCCTGTCGGACGCGCCTCGCCATCGGGCGACAGCTGGTCGAAGAAGAACTCGTGGTTCCACATCTGCGCAGCGTTGTTGAAAATCGCGCCGTCGGCCGAAACGACGATGTCCTCCAGCGGCTGCCGGGCGTAAGGCGTATCGAGAATCAGCTCGTTGAGTTTATTCACATACCCCACGTAATGTTTGTCGTGGTGGAAGCGCAGCGTCTCTTCGGAGACCTGCGGTGCGAGAGCGTCGTAAGCATAAGGCAGCTCCTTGGGAGTAAACCGTGCCTGTGCTGCAATGTCTGTTGCCATAATAGGTAAAATTAAAAGTGAAACAATGAGGTTGAACTTAATCATAGCCATCCCGTTTTAGTTTGCTTCGAGCGGTTCGAATGCCCATTTGCCCTCGTTACAGACCGGGCATACCCAATCGTCGGGCAGGTCTTCGAAAGCCGTACCGGGGTCGATGCCGTTCTCCGGGTCACCCGACTCCGGGTCGTAAATGTATTCACAGACGGTGCAACGATACTTTTCCATGCGGTAAAAAAGTTTAAGAAAATCCACACCGGCCAACACAAATATAATACCGATATCAAATATCTCAAAATATTTTTATAATTTTGAGGGAAAGAACAACAATTTATAACCTAAAACGCTCTTTTCTATGACACTTCCGTATGCAGAACCTTACAAGATCAAGATGACCGAGGCCATCCGCACCTCCACCCGTGCGGAGCGCGAAGCATGGATCCGCGAAGCCCGCTACAACCTTTTCAAGCTGCGCAGCGACCAGGTCACGATCGACCTGCTGACCGACTCGGGCACAGGCTCGATGAGCGACCGCCAGTGGGCGGCCATGATGACCGGCGACGAAAGCTATGCCGGAGCCTCGTCCTATTTCCGGCTCAAGGAGACGATCGAAAGCATCTTCGGGATGCCCTATTTCCTGCCCACGCACCAGGGGCGTGCTGCGGAGAACGTGATCTTTTCGGCACTGCTCAAGGCGGGCGACATCGTCCCGGGCAACTCCCATTTCGACACCACCAAAGGGCACATCGAATTCCGCCGCTGCCACGCCGTGGACTGCACGATCGACGATGCGGCCGACACCCAAAAAGAGTTGCCGTTCAAGGGTGAGATGGACATCGCCAAGCTCGAAAAGCTCCTGCGCGAGAACCCGCGCGAGAAAGTCCCGTGCGTCGTGCTGACCATCACCAACAACACGGCCGGCGGCCAGCCCGTGTCGATGCGCAACATCCGCGAAACGGCCGAAGTCTGCCGCCGCTATGGCGTACCCCTGCTGCTCGACTCGGCCCGCTTCGCCGAGAACGCCTATTTCATCAAGACCCGCGAGGAGGGCTATGCCGACAAGACCATCAAGGAGATCGTCCGCGAAATTTACACCTATGCCGACATCATGACCATCTCGGCCAAGAAGGACGGCGTGGTGAACATGGGCGGGTTCGTGGCCATGCGCAGCGAAGAGCTCTACAGGCAGGCCATGACCTTCAGCATCATGTTCGAGGGCTACGTGACCTACGGCGGCATGTCGGGCCGCGACATGGATGCGCTGGCCGTGGGGCTGGACGAAAATACCGAATACGAACAACTCGACGCCCGCATCCGCCAGGTGAAACTGCTGGGCGACCTGCTCGACGAATACGGCGTACCCTACCAGCGGCCGGCCGGCGGACACGCCATCTTCGTCGATGCGAAAAAAGTGCTCCCCAACCTGCCGAAGGAACAGTTTATCGCCCAGACGCTCGCCGTGGAGCTCTATTTGGAGGCGGGTATCCGCGGCGTGGAGATCGGCTCGATCCTCGCCGACCGCGACCCCGATACGCACGAGAACCGCTACCCGCGGCTGGAACTGCTGCGCCTGGCGATCCCGCGGCGGGTCTACTCGGACAACCACATCCGCGTGATCGCCGCGGCCTGCCGCAACATCTACGAGCGCCGCGCAGAGATCACCACCGGCTACCGCATCACCTTCGAAGCCCCGATCCTGCGGCATTTCACCGTCGAACTGGACAAAATCTGAACCCGAAGATGCGTCCGCCGCTCCACCGGACAGCATCCGCGGAATAGAATATAACGAACCGGGCAGGGAAAAACCCTGCCCGGTTTATTTTCGTCGGCCGCAACGGCCCGCCCCCGAAGTCCGCAACCCGAGTCCATCGATCGGGAACAGAAACCCCCGACGGGCCCGCAGCCGCACCCCTGCCTCTTATTGCAGCGATTCGGGAGCCGGGATCAGGAACAGCAGCCCGATCAGTGCGATCAGGCATACCACCACGATCAGGATCGTCTTTCCCCAGTTCCGCTTCTTCGTCCCCGGCACGACCGTCTCGTAGCCCGCAAAGGCTTTCGAATCCGCCTGTTGCGTCGCCGCGGGTTTCGCACCGCCCAGGCGCGCCATCTCCTGCTCCATGCGTTTGGAGCGGTCGGCCGACATCTCGGCCTGCTTCCGGCGGAGGGCCTGCTCGGCGGTCTGGCGTTCGCGCTCCAGCTTCGCCTCGGCCTCGCGTGCCTCCTGTTCGCGCCTCGCCTCGGCCTCACGGGCTTCCTGCTCCTTGCGCGCCTGCTCGACACAAAGGTATTCGATATACTTCCCGGCACGGAAAACATCCACCAAGACAAAAGTCTCCATCGGGGTGTATTTCTCCTCCAGCCGGATATTTTCACGGACAAGCCGCTGCAAGGTATCGTAGACGGATATCAACGGCTTGGAAAGGTACTCCCGCCGCACCGACGAAGCAAGCTCCCCGGCGCGCTCCAGCATCGAGGTCTCGAACGCATCGAATCCCCGTGCAAGGTAATAGACCGCCTCGGCCAGCCGGATGTCGTCCTCGCGCTGGCCGAACACCGACCTCAGGCGGTCGACCGCAGCCCCGCCTTTGGGCGACCCGGTGTTGCAGTAGCTCAGGAACCCCCAGAACCGCTGCCAGTAATCGTCGGTGAGCTCCTCTTCGTAAGCCTTCACCGACTCTTCCGGGCAGACGACCGCCCGCGCGAGGAAATACCAGTAGCCGGCCTCGTAGTTCGACGAATTTTCGTGCAGCACGGTGAGAGCTTCGAGGCTTTTCTGCGCCGGTTCGGGCTCCGTCGCCGTGATCAGGCGCGACACGGCCGCCTCCAGTTCGGCACGCTGCACGGAAGTGAGCTCGGCAGATTTCCCGGCGGGCTTTTGCTGCCGCGCCCTGAGGATCGAAGCCTGCGTCGCGGCGTCTATCCGCAACCGCTGCGCCTCGGCATCCAACTGCTGCTTGCACGCCGCATCGAGCGGCCCGGCCCCCGTCGTCCGCACGACGAACGCACGGTACTCCTCGCGCGCCTGCTGCTCGCAGTTCTCGCAGCGCTTCGACGCCTCGACATAATATTCCAACGCCACCTGCTTGCCGCACTTCGGGCACACGACACTGTGATCTAAGTAGATACGCTTGCCGGAAACCGCACACACGATCGTCGTGTGCGAATGATCCTCGGTGATGTTGTTGTGGATCGTGATATTCGACGCCTCGTATTTCTCCTGCTTGCCGATGATCGTACTTTCATTGATCAGGTTCTTATCGCCGACGAGCGGCGCGGCTTCCGGCTCCTCGGCCGCAGCGCCCTGCCCGTCGGCGAGCATGGCACGCACGACGGCGATCCGCAGGTCTTTGCCCGCATATTCGTCGTCCCCGGCCGCGTCGGCGTAGCTGTCGCGCAACCTGACCCACTCGGGCTGCGCCGCATAGGCGGCCTGGGCCTTGCGGGCCGCATGGTTTCGCACGGCCAACGCCCCTGCACCCGCAGAGCAGCAAATCAGCACGACGGCTGCAATGACCGTCACCTTGCGGCGGTTTTGCGCATGCGCCGACGCCTGCCGTGCAAGGGCGTCATCCAGCCGCAGCTGCATGGCATCGAGCCGGGCCAGCACCTCGGCATCTCCGGCAAACCGCTCCCGCACGGAAGCGGCATCCTCGGCAAAGACCCGCGCGGCGGCCCTTACGACCACTTCGCCGGCACTCAACCGCAGTTTCCCCTGCATACGGGCAAGCAGCGACACGGCCAGCGGCACCAGCGCGACGGCGGCCAGCAGGTAGAAGATATTGGCGCCCGTAGCGACCCCGGCGAGCAGGCAAAATACCAGCGCCGCAGCGCACAGCGCAGGGAGCATCTTACGGGCCGTATCGCCCAGGGCGGGCAGCGGCACGGCATCCAGCCCGGCAAGCCCCTCTTCGAGGCTCGCGAGCATCAGCCGGGAATCCGCCCCCGCACCGGAGGCAATATCGTCGACGACGGCCTCGACGTAGTTGGCGCCGCAATCCGGGCATAGGTGCTGCGAATCCTCCATTCTATTTCCGCAGACAGGACAGGTTTTCATCGTATTTCCAGATTAGTCAGACAATCGTTCGGTCAGAGTCCGAAGAGCCATTCGCCCAGCGACTTGCCCTTCTTGGCAGAGGACTCGGCACGCTCGGCCTTGAGGCTCTGCGCCTCGACGGCAGCCTCCTGCTGCGTCCGCGCGCGCATTGCCTCGGCATCCATTTTCCGCAACTCCTGCTCCATCGCCGCGGCTTCGGCCGCCGCAGCCTGCGCATCGAGGCGGTTGAGGAACCGGATCACCTCACCGTAGTTCGGGCTCACGGGGTTGCACGCACGGCACAACTCCAGCGCCCCGTCGATATCGCCCTGGCGCACCAGAATATCGGCCTGAGCAACGGCACGGGTCACCTCGCCGGCGAGCAGTTTGTCGTAGACCTGCACCTTGAGCTCCTCGACCGCCTCGTATTCGTCGACACTCTCGGGAATCACGGCCAGCGCCGCCATCGCATCCTCGTACTCCTCACGGGCGACGAGTGAGTTGACCTTGGCGAGTATCTTCGGCATCTGGCGCGTATAATAGTCGGCGATGCCCTGCTGCACGTCACCGATCAGCTTGGCGAAACGCGCGTCGTTGACGTTCACCTTATTGATCAGCGACCGCATACAGGCTTCCATGCTTTTGCCATTGGCCTGGAGCGATATGGTCTGGCTGCCAAAAACCGTATCTTCGAAGAGATTTTTGACCGACAGGGTCAGGTCGGCACGCAGCACGTGCAGCGTGGTCATCCCCGTATCGACCGCCCCGTCGTCGGTGATCGTAAGCGTCGGCGTGACGACGAAAAGCCCCGCGGCATCGGCCATGCCGTTGCGGGTGATGATCTTGCTGATCTTGTTTTTGAGGGCCGCGGCGTTGTTGTCACCGAGCTGCGCGGCCGTCTCGTCGTCGATATAGGCCGAGAGGTCGATTACGGCCTGGGCCCGGAGCGACAGCGCGGCCAGCACGAACACCAGGGAGAACGATAGTTTACGAAGCAGATTCATGGTCTGTTGTTTAGTAGATGATTACGTCGATGGAATTACCCGTGATCGTACGCGACACGGAGAGGTTCAGCCCCTTGAGGTACTGGTAGAGCGCCAGCGCGAAATCATTGACGTCCGACTGCATACCGTCCTCCATGGAGTTGTCCACAAAAATATCGCTGAAGGCCAGCAGCGTGCTCGTGCGGCCCTGCGTATGGTACTTGCCGTTCTTGGCATGGCGCTTCACCCACGAAACGAGGATGTCCGACAACGGCATGATGTTGTTGATCTCGGTATCCATGTTGATGGCCGATCCGGGGTCGATCGTAAAGCGCACGGCCACGCTCTGCCCGGTCGAAATCTTGGTCGCCATGCGTGTGGATATCTGCTTCATGAAGTCGCCGACCATCGCCTGCGCCATCACGCCGCACAGCACGTCGGCCGTCGTGCGTTTGCGCCCCGAAATTTCGGATTTGGTGGCCAGCGTATTGCCCGTGGCGATCTCGATCGCCTGCAGGGTCAGCGACACGCGCACCCCGCCGTCGTTCACATCCTGGTTGATATCGACGCTCACCGAGACGTCGGCACCCGAGTTGATGAGGATCGCGTCGTCGAGCGACATGCCGTCGCCCATGCGCACCTGATAGGTATTGGCGTTATTGAGCGACGTGAGCAGGTCTTTGGTCTCCACGCCCTGCTTGATGAAACCTTCGTTGACCTTCGAAATGGCCATGCGCATATCCGAATTGTCGCGGATGGCCTCTTCGTAGGACTGGCCGCTCTTGCGGAAGGGCACGACCATCACCGTCGGCATGGCGATCATCTCCTGGGTTTCGGAGAGCGCTATATCGGCGGCATTGCGCCCGATGATACCGTTGTTGACCAGGTCGCGCTCGAGCGATTCGGTGTAGAGGTCGATCGTCGCAAAGACCTGGATGTCCTTGGCGGCGGTCTTGTTGGTCTTGTCGGCGATGGTGCAGCTGCGGATGTAGTTGGCATAACGGGTCGTCCCGAGCAACTGTCCGACATACTGGGCCGCCCCGGCCGAGGGTTTGCTGCCCAACAGGGGTTTGTTGTCGTTCAGGCCGTCTATACCGTTATATAAATAAGTGTAGATCACCGATTTCTTAGCCATCTCGATCGCCTCCTTCTTCGTACGGGCGATCCCCGAACATTCCAGCGTAGCGATCTTTCCGGTCGTGCGTTTCAGGATGGCATCGGTCGTATAATTCTGTGCGGAGGCGGGAAAAAGCGCCGACAAGAGAACAACGATGACTGACAATACGGACTTCCTAAACATCTGATAAATATTTTAAGTTTGAACGGATAAAATCCCCGGGGTACCGTCAGCGACACCCCGGAGATCGTTTCCAGAAGAATTATATGCGGTAAATTTATGCACCGACGAGCCCTTTGAAGAAACCGCCCGCCGCCGTCCCCTGCTTGTCGAGGATGACGACCAGCTTGTCGCCGTTGTTGAATTTCTCCTTGATGGCATCCTCGCCCGAAGCGACCTGGCATTTGGTAACGCCGTCCATCACCTCGACAGCCACGATGGTGCCGATCTCCGACTTGGTTACCTTCGGGCCGATCTTACGCTCCAGGAACACCTTGAAACGGGTCTTTTTGGCAACGCCCATCTCCGTACCGCCCGAGATATAAAGCTCCTTGACACGGCCTTTCTTGTCGGCCTCGCCCAGCTCGAGGATATAGGTCTCGAACTTGAAATGCTTGTCCACGAACCCGACCATGCCCTTGCGGAGGTCTTTCATCGCGTCGTTGAACGCGCCGTCCTTCGAATCGGCGTCGATACCCGAAACCGAAAGGTCTTCCGAACCGATCATGGCGCCGTCGGCAATGTTATATACCTTCAGCGAATAGGTCACCTCGGCCTTGTTGTACATCTTGCCGTCGATATCCGACTTGAACTGCGAGAACGAAACGTTGTTGGCCTGTCCGATGACGACCTTCCTGGCACCCAACGCCTTGTAGGCGGCTTCGCTTTCGCTCTTCCAGTTGGCATCGTTCACCACGTCCTCGACGTTGCGGTCGGCATAGAGTTTCGACAGCGTACCGTCGGTCAGTGCGTCGACGATGTGGAAACGGCCGCGGTCGGCAAAACCCGACAGGACGGCCGCCCGGATGTTGTCACAGGCTGCCTGGCTGACAGCGGAGGTGTGCGTAAAAGGATTGATGATGACAGTCTCCTTCGAAGGATCGTCCTGGGCAGAGGCGCCCAGCCAAACAAGCACGGCCACAGCGGCCAAAACGGTTTTGAAACAGTTTTTCATAAATATAGCTGAGATTAAAAGGGTTAGGAATCGCATGCTTTATGATGGGACATAGCTCCTGCAGTCCCCCGCACCTGGGAACTAAGCAATAAATGTAAAATTAAAAAAAAAGGAAAGCGTGGTGCTGTAGCTATATTTCAGAGTGGGAAGGTTCTTGCAAAACCTCGAGAATAAAATAAACTTTCAGCGGATTAGCAGGATAGCGCAACGAGAGGTGTAAAGTGTTGGCTTGTAATTAATAGCGCGTTAATTTGCGTTATGCGGAAATTGGTTCGATACGGTTTTACAGCCTATCGCCGACAAAGAATCGTTACCAGATCATTACGCGGAATTTACTTCGCTATTGAAGCGTAACACATTCTTTTTCTGTGTTTTGCACAATTTTACATCTTGACAAACGGCCCGACAGGTATTAACTTTGTAACCAAAAATCGGGTTTATTATGCGAAGCACGTTTCGGGTCTTATTTTACGTGAAGAAAGGCAGCGCCCGCCCCAACGGCGATCTGCCTTTGATGTGCCGTCTTACAGTAGATGGCGAGGTCAAACAATTCAGTTGCAAAATGGACGTTCCTCCGCGTTTATGGGATGTCAAGAACGGCCGGGCGACGGGCAAGAGCGTCGAGGCCATGCAAATCAATCTTGCCGTCGATAAAATCCGCGTCGAGGTGAACCGCCGCTATCAGGAGTTGATGCAGTCGGACGGCTATGTCACGGCCGCCAAACTGCGGGATGCCTACCTCGGTATCGGAGTAAAGCAGGAAACGCCGTTGAAACTCTTCGAACAGCACAATGTCGAATACCGGAAAAAGGTGGGTTTCAACCGTGAGGTCGCCACATGGAAAAAGTACTGCTGCGTGTGTAAGCGCGTGCGGGAGTTCCTCGCCCATACCTACCACCGGGAGGACATCCCGCTGAAAGAACTGAACCTTACCTTTATCAACGATTTCGAGTATTTCCTGCGCACGGAGAAGAAATGCCGCACAAATACCGTGTGGGGCTACATGATCGTCTTGAAACATATCGTCGCCATTGCCCGCAACGACGGGCGCCTGCCGTTCAACCCGTTTTCGGGCTATATCAACTCTCCCGAAAGCGTGGACAGGGGTTATCTCTCGCAAGAGGAGATCAAGGCCGTGATGAACTATAAAACGGCCAACAAGGCGCATGCCCGCATCCGCGATCTGTTCGTCTTCTCCATCTTCACGGGGCTGGCTTATGCCGACGTGAAAGGGCTGACCACGGACAACCTTCAAACTATGTTCGACGGTAACCTGTGGATCATCACGCGACGTAAGAAAACCAATACCGAAAGCCGTATCCGCCTGCTGGATATTCCCAAACGCATCATCGAGAAATACGCGGATCAGCGGCTCGACAACCATGTCTTTTATATGCCGTGCAACTGCCATTGCAACGACATCCTGCGCGAGATCGGCAAGCAATGCGGCATTAAAAACAAACTGACCTTCCACATGGCGCGGCATACCTTCGCCACAACCATCACGCTCTCGCAGGGTATGCCTATCGAAACCGTCAGCTGCCTGTTGGGGCATACGAACATCAAGACCACCCAAATCTACGCGAAGATCACCAATGAAAAGATAAGCCGCGACATGTCGGCGCTCACCGAACGCCTCGGCGACAAATACCGTCTGGCGGAGTAACAGCCCTTCCGCCCTTGTGCGCCCTTCGGGATTTACGGAGGATCCCTCCGGGCGCACAGGGGCACGGGCTTCCGGGCCGTCGGTTCGCTTTCATCGGCTTCCCCTGCTGACGGACATGACGGCGGCACCGTCGCCCACCCATCGGCCGCTTCGCGCCCGCGCCTTTTTACAAAAGGCATAGCCTATTAGGGCATTTTCTTTCCGCATTGCTCCGCAACGCTGAAAATGCCCCATTAGGCCAAAGGGGCGGCGCCCCTCTGGACACCCCTTGCGGCGGCAACTCCGCAAGCCGGACGGCCGGGACAACTCCGAATCCTTATCCGCTTCGCTCCGATGCCGCCGAGAACAGATTATCCAAACCACCTGAAACTATACCGCTATGGGCTATGTCGTATTGCATATCGAGAAGGCAGCCGGAACGGACGCCGCCATGTCGGGACACGTCGAGCGGAGAATAACACCCGCCAACGTCATAACGACACTTACCTACCTGAACGAAGAATTAGTAGAGTTCCCCAAAGGAGTTACCAACCGTACCGAAGCGATCCAGCACCGGCTGGACAATGCAGGACTGGAACGCAAGATCGGAAAGAACCAAGTGAGGGCGTTGCGCGTCATGCTCTCCGGAAGCCCCGAAGATATGAAGCGTATCCGGCAGGCCGGACAGTTGGATGCTTGGGCCAAGGATTCCTGCGGCTGGCTGCAAAAGACCTTCGGAAAGGAAAACGTTGTGTCGGCAGTCCTGCATCTGGACGAGAAAACACCACATATACACGCGACCGTCGTGCCGATCACACGGGGCGAACGCAGAAAGGCCAAGCTGGAGCGGGAGAAGAACGCCCAAAGCGGAAAGAGAACCTATCGCACTAAGAAAGACCGCCCGCGTCTATGTGCCGACGATGTGATGGCACGGGACAAACTCAAAGCCTACCAGACCACCTATGCCGAAGCGATGGCCAAATACGGACTGCAACGCGGCGTCGAGGGATCGGAAGCAAAACATATTTCCACGCAGCAGTATTACCGCGAGGTGTTCGTCCGGAAAAATGAAATGGCCGAACAGATCGAGAATCTGAAAGAACAGCAAAAGACGCTCACGGTAGATATTGCCGCACTCCAAGCACAGCAACGAGCCGCGCAGACAGACTGCAACATTATCGACGAACAGCGGAGGAAGAAGAAAGAAGAATTGGAGAAAGCCGAAACGGAGTTGGCACAGACGCGGCGGGAGATCAAGACCGACAAACTCAAAGGCGTGGCCGTGGATGCCACGACGAAAGCCGTAGAAAGGATCGGAGCGTTATTCCACGACCCCAAGCCCGCGAGGTATGAAAAACAGATTGCAGATTTGCAAGGGGTAATTGCCGACAAGGATAAGTGCATCGGGCAACTGCAACAAGAGATCAAGACCATGCAGGCCGGACACGATAAAGAGGTGGCCAACCTTAAACAGGAAGCACAACAAGTCATAAAAGCCTTGATGCGTGTCGATGAGTTGTGTCCCTATGTAAAGGGGCTGTTGAAATGGGAAAATTACTGCAAGGATGTCGGGTTGGACAAGGAGCGGACCAAAGCGTTGTTTACGATGCAACCTTACAGATATACGGGCGAGCTGCATTCGATAAGGTATAATCATACGTTTCGGGCGAACGATGTCATTCTCCAATTCAAACCCGACAAGGACGGGCCGAGCGGGTTCCAGTTCACCATAAACGGAAAGGACTGCGACGAGTGGTTCAGACAGCAACGAAAGGAGTTTTACGAGCGGATAGGAATTGACATCGAACAAACGGAGCAAAGGCGCGGGATGAAGATGTAACCACGAGCGGGACGGAACCAAAAGGCCGTCCCGTTGTTGTTTTAGGACGGCGTATTCCGTTAAAGCCAGAACATGGGCTATTCGGGCGGCATAAACCCTACGGCACAAAAAGTGCCCGCAACATATTGCGGATTCGAATTTTTTGTGCTACCTTTGGGACAAGCGATCCGCTGTAAAGGCGTGAATCGCGTTGCTGTTTGCGTAAATGTAGGAAATTTACAGTCTGCGGCAACAAGAGAGTCCTTGTCGGGTCGTACCACGCCTTGACGGGGCAGTACATTTAAGGCAACTACACCTGACGGGCGTGGGCCTCTTGTGTTACGAAGTCAGACGGGTTTCCTACGACCTACGCAGCGTAAGTAACGCAAGCCGCATACCTTTCTTGTAAAGGACAGCGGGGTTCTTCAGAGCCGGGTTCACGTTTCGTCATTCTTTTATGGCATCAGTCGGGTCGCATAACTAAAATTGAAAAAGATATGTTACCTTTGCGGATGAAAACGGCGCCATAGCCGTAACATATTCATAAGGTTAGGACAACCTTTATACCAGCGGTAAACTTGCGACTATTATAGCGATATAATAGGTTTTAGGATTGGTGTAAAATTTGTCTGAAACCCTTGTCATGCCTGCGGCTTTGTGCCGTGGGCGGGCACGGGCGTAAGGGCAGTTACCAATCCAAGGCTCGCAAGGCCGACCGTTGGGGCTGTACCTGCGTTCCGTGCTTTTTTATGTGTTTAGGCCGGAACGAGGATTTTAATAACGAACCCTTAATAATACGATGTTACGGCCATATACTCCCAATCGGAAAGAATCACGTTCCGCCGACCCTCGGTCGGTGCGGGGTGGGGCGCCGTCATTCGCTGTAACGAGAACGCTCGCCGTCGATAATAATCCCGCTTTAAAGGCACCTAAATCTGGTAACGGCGGGCCGTTCTCCGAACTGGGTGCGGGACATTGGAATTCTTCATGTCGAAGTTGCGTCACTATTTTTTTCATCGACAGTCCCGCACCCGTTTTTCATCATGCAGGAACCGCTAAAAAAGAGAGTGACAAGGGAAGTGATGTAGCTATCATGTCAAGTAAGTCCGTTGCGGTTCCTGCTTCTTCTGTAACAATGCTTCCGAAATCTCCTGCCTCCATAGGCTCGCGTTTCGGAAGCCGAGGGGCGGACGGAAACGATAAGCCGAAGGATGCTCTTTTTCGTTTATCGTGGTGTGAGGCGTACCAGTCCGTTACCGCCCCTCTTTTTCGATACTTCAATTTTACGATAACGGGTGCGGGATACTCGAATCTTAGCTTCATATTTTCCCACTACTGACTTTACTGTTTCCGCACCTGTTTTTTTACGATATATTTTGTATTCTCACAAT
>NZ_FR893401.1:0-1418 GCF_000435435.1 Alistipes sp. CAG:29
CAGATAAATAAGGTCTCTTTTCATTTTACTGCTGTTTTGAAATCAATAATAGCTGATGGTTGGCTTTGAGGGTTATCTTCACCTCGCGGAGTTTCCCGGCGACATACTGCGACGAAGCCTGCAATCCTCCGCGCGCCAGCTCGGACAATACCTGCTGCCCGGCCGAACGGGTGACGTTTACACTCGTTCCGGCGGTCTGCCCGACGGATGCCAGCGCCTCTTTGAGGGCCGTCCGCTCGCGGGAGTTCGGGACGTTCAGCCCCAGCTGGCCGTCGAGGTCGTAAGCTGCGGCTTCGACGGCGAAGATCCGCCCGCCGTATTCGACGGACGACACCGTGACTTGCAGCCGCATTCCGGCAATCGTCGCAAGACCGTATAACGGAGTGTTGCGGGGAATTAGCACTCCGTCGATGCGCACGGCTTCCAGCAGCCGCAGCTGTACCGTGCTTCCGGCACGTATGACCTGTGTCTGAGCTACGCAGGCTTTGACGGTCGGTACCTGATTCTCCGCCGCACGTCCCGTCGCGGTCAGAAATCCGAGGTTGCGCTCGATGGTGAAATCCGCCCGCGTGTCGAGCGTCGAGGCTTCGACCTCACCCTCCCGAACGGGCCGCATGACGGACAGGCGCGAATCCCTTCGCTGCTTCGTCGGCCCGGCCTCTTCGCCCGCGGCCGTTCCGCCGCCGAGATATTTCCGGGCGAGCTTGTACTGCTCCTCGGCCATTTCCAACGGGTCGGGCTGCTGCCGCTCGGCATCGAGCTGGGATTGCAGGGCCGTGACCTGCTCTTTCAGGGCTTCGACCTCGGCATTGCGCTGCGGAGCGGCGTAGAAGCCCTGCACCTGCTGCTGCATGGCCCGGTTGGCCTCGGCGGCCCGCTGTGCGGGGTTGTCCGCCGGGGCAGACTCCTCGGCGGGTTTGAGCCCGTCGTCCAGCAGCGAGAACGAGTTGTCGCCGAGTGTCATCATGCGTTTCTGCTGCTGTTCTTCGCTGCGGAACTGTTCCGCGGCTTTGCGTTTGTCGCCGACGGTGGCCTGAGCCTTGCCGTCCGGGACCGACGTGTTGATCCCCGCGGCCCCTTCTTGAGGCTTGACGGGTGCAGGCCGGAATATGAACCACAGCACGACGAGGAATATGCATCCGAGGATCGCCGCGAAGAGCAGTACCTTGCGTTTGCGCTGCCGTTCGAACTCCGCCGAGGGGTCGCTGCACGGATTCTTGTTGTCTGTCATAATGGTTTACGGTTTCAGGGGTAAATATTCAAAATGCCCGACCTCCAGCTCCGGTACCATGTCCGTAGCGAACAAGAGCCAAAGATAAAGGAGCAGCAGCAGGACGAGCGCCGCGAGTACGATCCGCTCCCGGATGCAGGGCGCGAGCATGTCGTGCCGGCGCCGCAGCGACCGCCGCACCCAACGG
>NZ_FR893402.1:0-5613 GCF_000435435.1 Alistipes sp. CAG:29
GGTGCAGTTCACGGGTCTCCCTTTTTTTCATACCTTTGTTTCCAGCGTAAAGTTCGTGCCCTATGGAATCCAAGTTTTCAGCCCGTATCGCTGAGTTGCCCGGCCCGGTGTGGGTGTTCGGGGCTTATGTCGTTTCCCGTATGGGGGAGTGGGCGTTCGGGCTGCTCATGCAGTTCGTTTCGGGCTCGTGGCGGCTGGGCGGTGGCACGGCTTTGATGTTCCTGATCCCTGCGGCCGGCGTGGCGCTGCCCGTCTGCGTGCTGTGGGGCTTGGTCGGCCGGAGCCCCTACGGGTTGTCGCTGGCGCGCTGGTATGCCGGGCTGCGTGTGGTGTTGCATTTCGCTGCGCTGCTCATGCTGCTCTTTTCCGGATACGATCCGCATCTGTACGGAGGTACCGAAATGTTTATCCGGGGCATTGCCCGGAATGTCGTATATGGTGCCTTGTGGTTCCTCTTCCTGCTTTATCTGGAGCGCTCCCGTGCGCTGGATGCCGCGATGTCCGGGGAGCGCTGCGACCTGCCTCTGTGGTGCGTTGCCCTGATGGTCGTGGTGTTGGCGCTGGCGATGTAGGGCGTGCTGCCGGAGCCTTGGCACGGGCGTGTGCGTTTTATTCTGCCGGCGATCGGAGAAGGCTCGTTTCCGGGTCTTCGTATGGCACATTTTGGGTCTGAAGTTAGCGAATTTGAATTTTTTATTGTAATTTAGGGTCGCGACAGTCCCGAAAAAGAGGTGCCGAAGTTGTATTTTTCGAATATATTCACTATATTTGTGATACATACTGACTAACACGGAAAGTGTAAGTTTATTCTCGAGTGGTAAATCTTGCAAATTAATACTGAGAAGAGAATAAGCCGGCATTTCTCCGCGTCTTATCCGTTTACGGATATAGGCGTGGGACTGTTGCTTATTTTAATAAATCAGTTGATAAATATATCAATCTGACAAACAGACTTTTAAGAAGATTTTACAGGGGTTTTAGTAACGATTTGGAGAATGTGCGAAATTCGCTACTTTGCGTAATCATCTTGTCAAATAACCCTTGTCAAAAACAAAGGTAGGAATTTTCTTTGAACTTGCAAAAATATTCGATTTAAGTGCTAAATACAAAACGAAGGCACGAGGTTATGAGCCTCGTACCTTCTTCCCTTTTATTTCTTGTTACCGTGTTAGATGGCTTTGATGACGAATGGGCAATAAGATTAAAATGGTTTTCTGCAAATTACGAAAAATAATTGATATATAGCCTATTTTCCGGTAATAAAAATGTAGCGACGGTGTTTCACAACTCTGTCGCTACCGCTACAACTAAAACAAGTTTTTAACCTTAATTTTTATCTTCATTACAAATGAATACAAAATAGTTGATATTTGCAAATCATCTGTCCGTTTCCGGTACGAGCCATTCGGGGGCATGAAAAAATGGTATGCCGCATGATAGTGGTCGGAAATGCGCCGGAGCCCGATTCGGATGTGTCGGATGGAAAAAAGGACTCCGTCGTTATACGACGGAGTCCCGGTTTATGAGTGAAACGGATCGGCGGGGTTAGAAATTGCCTTTGTCCTTGCGGTCCCACCACAGACGGGTGCCACCGGTGTCGCCGTCGCCTTTCACTTCGGAAGATTCAGCCTTCAGCAGCTGGATGGCATTGTTCACCTCGACGGTGTTGGAGCTCAGTTCCGTTTCGTTGTACAGCAGGCGGCGCGGGCCGAGCTGCGTGTCGATGATCGAGGGGGCCAGATTTTGCTTCGGACGGAAGAGTTTGGGGTAGCCCGTGCGGCGGTAATCGGCCCACGCTTCGGTCGAGAGCGGGAAGTTGGCGATCCATTTCTGGGTGATGATGCGTTCGAGCTTTTCTTCATTCGAAGCGCCTTCGTCCCACTTCACCGTGATACTGGTGGTCGGATCGGAGTTGTATTCCGGCTTCCACGGGTCCGTATAACCCTCAGGTGAGGAGGTATCGTCGTTGATGTAGCTGCTGATAGCCGCATCGTCGATAGCCGCCCAGTCGGGGGCCGTCAGTTTCTTCTCGGTCCATGCTGCCGCGGCGTCGGACTGTCGGTAGCTCTTCTGGTTGCGGATGGAAACCTCGATACCCTTTTCATAGAGTTCCTTTACGCTCTGCTGCCCGGCGTCGGTCCAGCGAAGTTTGGCTTCGGCGCGCAGGAACCAGCCTTCGGCGGCGAACATGATGGGCTGCGGCGTCGCATATCCGCCGGCCAGAAACGAGTAGTAGACGCGCTGGTTGTCGTTGCCGCCGTTCTTATTGCCCAATTCGCAGCCTACGGGAACTCCGATGTATTGCGCTCCCTTGCGGATCAGGATGTCGCTTTCGTTGTATATGTCCTCGTTGTTCTGGTCTTTCTCGCCTGTCGGTTCGGCGGTCTTCTTGACCAGATGGCGGACGTTGGTGGTGAAATAGAGCGGGCGGCGCGGGTCGTTGTAGCCGTTCATGAACGCTACGATCGACGAACCGATGCCCGAA
Source organism: Alistipes sp. CAG:29 (assembly GCF_000435435.1). Taxonomy (NCBI): domain Bacteria; kingdom Pseudomonadati; phylum Bacteroidota; class Bacteroidia; order Bacteroidales; family Rikenellaceae; genus Alistipes; species Alistipes sp. CAG:29. The sequence continues at coordinate 2,486 of NZ_FR893402.1, forward strand.
TCCAGCCAGTCCATCATGCGGCGCAGTTCGTTCGAGTAGGACTTGTTGATAAGGATGTCCTTGTCTTCGAGGACTCCGGCCTGAATGGCTTCCTTGGCGTATTTTTCAGCATCGACGGGGTTTACCTTGACGATGCGCAGCGCCATGCGCAGCTTGAGCTGGTTGGCGATCTTCTTCCAGAGCGTGCGGTCGCCGTTGCACCAGCAGTCGAACGATGCGAGACCTGCGGTCTCCGTATCCAGTCCTTCGAGCGCTTTGTCCAGCTGTGCGAATATCGCCTTGTAGATATCTTCCTGTTTGTCGTAGGCGTAGCTGCTGGGGCGTTCGGCCAGTTCGTCCGCTGCGAGGACCGACGAATAGGGAACCGGGCCGTAGGTGTCGGTATACTGGAGCAGGTTATACGCTTCGACGATGCGGGCTACGGCTGCGAAGTCATGCTGTCCGGCGGCGTCGCACTGTTTGATCAGCCGGCGGGTGTTGTTGAATATTTTCTGCATGAAGTTCTCGTGCATGCCGCCGCAGAACCCGCGGGCGAGGTCGTAACGCGCCATCGTCCAGTTGCTGTGCGGCACCTCGAAATAACCGCCGTAGTTGTCGATCGACAACGAGGTCCAGTACTGGAACAGGTTCTGGTGGGTGGGGTAACTGAACGAGAGGGGAGTGGAGAACTGCGCTTCGAACGGCAGTTCTTCGGGGTCGATCTCGTAGGGATTGGTGTTCAGCTCTTCGAAATCTCCCGTACAACTTCCCAACAGTGCGAGGGGAAGCGCCATTGCGGTAACGTTTCTAAGAATATTCTTGAGTTTCATAATGTGTAAACGCTTTTGATTAGAAATTCAGTTTCACGTTCAGACCGAAGCTGCGCGTGGTCGGCAGGTTGAAGACATCGAAGCCTTGCAGGCCGTTGCCCGTACCCATCGACACGTCGGGATCCATCGGGGCGTCTTTGTAGAAGAAGAAAAGGTTGCGGGCGATGAACGCAAGGGTCAGGTTCTTCGACTGGCCGAACAGGTTACGGAAAGTGTAGCCCAGCGAAATCTCGCGCATACGGACGTTGGTCGCGTCGTATACGTAATCCTCGACGTTGTAGACCGAGTTGAAGCTTGTCGCGCCCACCACGTCGTAGTAAGCCTTGACGTTCGAGAATTTGATGCCCTCGCGCATCACGTAGCCGCGGTCGCGCGCCCGGCCCGTGCGTTCCGATACGCCGTATCCGTCGAGTGTGGCCTCGGTCATCGAAACGACCTTGCCGCCGATGCGGAAGTCGATGAGCATGCTCAGTGTCAGGTCCTTGTAGCGGAACGTGTTGTTCCAGCCCATGTTCCACTTCGAGTTCATGTTGCCCATGTATTTCAGGTCGGAATTCTGCTCGCCGCCGTTTACGGGGATCTGGTAGTCGGCGCCTTCGGGGGTTTCCGTCACCAGTTTGCCGCTCTCGTCGCGTTTGAGCGTGCGGACGTAGAGGTCGCCATACTGGCCGCCTTCATAGAGGATCACTTTGGCGCCGCCCAAGTTGGAGACCGTTACGCCGTCTTGGATACCGTCGAAAAGCTCGATGATCTTGTTGTCGTTGTACGAGAGATTCAGATCGGTGGACCATGTGAATTCGTTGCCGAAGTCTTGGAACCAGCCGGCCGTCAGTTCGAAGCCTTGGTTCTGGACGTTGCCCGCATTGACGAACTGCGATTTGTAACCGCTCTCCCACGGCAGCGTCACCTCGAAGTACTGGTTCTTGGTGTTGGTCTTGTAATAGGTGGCGTTTACGTGCAGACGGTGCTGGAAGAACTCTCCGTCGAAACCGACCTCGAACGAGTGGGTCTTTTCGGGTTTCAGCGTGCGGAACGGCACCGATTCGGGCGGGTTGATGGCGCCTTGGTCGCCGTAGGTATAGCGCGGATTGGTCTTGTAGACGGGGACGTCGTTGCCGACGATGGAGTACGAACCGCGGAATTTGAACAGGTCGATATTCCGGCCCATGTCCACGAAACGGTTGAGCAGAAGGCTGGCGCCCACCGAAGGATAGAAGAACGAGTAGCCGTCGGTGTAAGCGAGGGCCGACGACCAGTCGTTACGGGCCGTCACGTCGAGGAAGAGCGCCTCTTTGAAGCCGAACGTGACAGCTCCGAAGACCGAGTTGAGCCGTTTGCGCTCCAGTCCCATGGTCGTGCCGTTCATGTAGAAATTCGACGGGTTGAAGATGTTGGGATAGTAGGCGCCGCCGTTGCCCGGAGCGACGAACTTGCTCTGCTCGTAGAGCAGGCTCACGTTGTTCGAACGTGTCTGCATCATGCTGGTGCCGAGGGTGGCGTTGAGCGAGAAATCGTCCCACGTATGGTTGTACTGGGCGAGCAGGTCCGCATAGAGCTGTTCGCTGAAGTAGCGGTTGTCGTCCATTTTGCCGTAGGTGTATTTATTGCCGTAGGACGACGCGTAGTGGTTGCGTACGTAGTGTTCGTCGGCGCGCTCGTAGCGCATGCGGCCCGTGAGCGAAAGTCCGTCGATGATCTGGTATTTGATCGATCCGCCGAATTCGTAGCGGTTGCGTTCGACGACGGGGCGTTCGCGGTTGAGCAGCCAGTAGGGGTTGCTGTTGGTCTCGTCGGTGGTAGTCACCCAGTTCTGGACGTTGGCGTTGAGCTCGCCGTTGTAGGTCTCGAAGTTGCTTTTGTAGCCGTTCCAGTCGCCGCCGCGCGGGAAGGTGTAGGTGCCGACGAGCGGGTTGAAGACGAAACCGCCGGCCGGCTGGTTCGAGATGTGCTGGTTCACGTATTTGGCGTTGAAATCGACCTTGATGTGGTCGTTGAAAAGGTCGAAACCGACTTTGGCGTTGAGCGTGTGTTGCGAGTAGTCGTTTTCAGGGGTGATGCCGCCGGATGTTACGTTGCCGTAGGAGAAGTAGGCTCGCAGGTCTTCGGCGCCGCCGTTGATCGAGATCGAGTTGTTGGTCGTCCAGCCCGTACGGAAGAACTTCTCGGCGTAATCGGGAGCCTTCGACGCGAGTTTGTCGCCCCAACTGTATTGGCCGTTCGCCCCGTATGTGTTCTGGAATTCGGGCAGCGAGAGCGGGGTGTCAATGGTCGTGTTGCTCGATACGTTCACCGCCAGACGCCCTGCCATGGCCGATTTGG
>NZ_FR893403.1:0-3271 GCF_000435435.1 Alistipes sp. CAG:29
CGAGGGAAAGAGCGCGACGACCTCGTCGAGCACGTTTTCGAGGAATTCGAAGGTGCTCTCCTTGCCCGGGCAGAGGACGTTGCCGGGGCCGCAGATCCAACCCGCTATTTCGTAGGATTCGTCTCCGTTCGTGCATCCCAGCCAGGGATAGGCCGTGAGGGCCGCGAGCGAGTGCCCGGGCATTTCGATTTCGGGGATGACCGTGATGTACCGCTCGGCGGCATAGGCGACGACCTCGCGGATCTCGTCCTGCGTGTAAAAGCCGCCGTACCGTCCGAATTCGAAGGTGGCGGGCTTCTCCTCGTAGCTGCCGATCTGGGATTTCGAACGCCACGCCCCGACCTGGGTCAGGCGCGGGTAGCGTTTGATCTCGATGCGCCAGCCCTGGTCGTCGGTCAGGTGCCAGTGGAAGCGGTTGAGCTTCGCGGCGGCCATGCGGTCGAGATAGCCCTTCACGAACTCCACGGGGAAAAAGTGGCGGCAGACGTCCAGGTGGAGTCCCCGGTAGCCGTAGCGGGGGTAGTCCTCGATCTCGGCGCAGGGGATGTTACCGTCGGCGTCGGCCATTTGCAGGAGCGTCTGGAGCCCGTAGAAGATGCCGCTTTCGTCGCCCGCCGTGAGTTCCGCCTCGTGTTCGGCGACGCGGAGCCGGTATCCTTCGGCGGGGATGCCCGCGCGGGCGTCCAGTTGCAGGAGGAGCGTGTTCCGCGTTTTCCGGGCCGGCTGCTTTCCGTGCGGGGCGGCCAGTGCCGAGGCTACCCGGATCAGCCCTTCGGGCCGGGAGGCGAAGCCTTCGGCGGTGACTTTACAGCCCGGGGCGGCGAAGTGCCCTTCGCGGAGTTCGGCCCGGACGGGCTGCGGGATGAGTTGCAGGGGGCGCTGCGCCGCGGTTGCGCACAGCGTGGCCAGCACGGCGATCAGGGGGAATAGTTTTTTCATGGCGCAAGTATTTTGTCCGGCCGGGCCGATGCCGGCCCGGCCGGGGCTGGCGGGATTACTCCGCCGCCTTGAGTTCAAGTACGTGGCTGGCATGTTCGCCGCCCACCTCGAAGTCGAGGCCGGTCTCCATCAGGAACGCCCCGGTGAAGGTCTTGCCGTCCTGGGGAATGGGCTTGCCGTCGAGGCTGAGCTCCCTGACGAGGTACCTCTTCTGCGGGTCGAGCCCGGCCATCCGGAACGCCGGCCGGGGCATGTTGTGGTACTGTTCCAGCTTGTAGACGAAATAGGCCGCGTGGTCTTTTTCGGGCGAGACGTACATCAGCGATGCGTACCCGGTCTTGTCGAAGGGCGAGATCAGGCGGTAGAGGTCGCCCTGCTGCACGACGGGGCGGATCAGCTTGTAGTCGGCGATGGCGCGTCGGGCGAAGGCCTTGTCCTCGTCGGTCATGTGTGCGGGCTGGAGCTCCATGCCCATGCGTCCGCTCATCGCCACGTCGAAACGCAGTTTGAGGGGCGTCTTGCGGCCGGTCTGGTAGTTGGTGTCCACGCTCACGTGCGAGGCCATCGCCACGGCGGGGAAGAAGCTCGAAACGCCCCACTGGATGAAGATGCGTTGCAGGGCGTCGGTGTTGTCGCTCGTCCAGAATTCGTCGTAGTAAGGCAGCAACCCGTAGTTGATACGGCCGCCGCCGCTGGCGCAGGCCTGCATCACCAGATCCGGGTACTTGGCATGGACACGCTTGAGGATGTTTTCCATGCCGCGGTGGTAGGCGATGTAGAGGTGCGACTGTTTGTCGCGGGGCAGGTAGGTCGACCCGTAGTTGAACAGCGTCATGTTGGCGTCCCACTTGATGTAGGCGATTTCGGGGTGCTCCGTCATCAGCTTGTCCACGACGCCGAACACGAATTCCTGCACTTCGGGGTTCGACAGGTCGAGCACGAGCTGTGTGCCTCCGCGACCCTTGTGCATCTCGCGGTGGGGCTGCTGGATCACCCATTCGGGGTGCTTCTCGAAAAGCTCGCTCTTCGAGTTGGTCATCTCGGGTTCGATCCAGATGCCGAACTTGAGCCCTTTCTCCCTGGCCGAGGCCGTCAGCCCCTTGATGCCCTCGGGGAGTTTCTCCTTGCAGACCACCCAGTCGCCGAGGCTCGACGTGCCGTTGTTGCGCGGGTATTTGTCGCCGAACCAGCCGTCGTCCATCACGAACATCTCCCCGCCCATGGCGGCGAAGTCGGCCATCATCTGATCCATCACCTCCTGGTTGACGTTCATCGAGACGCCTTCCCAGCTGTTGAGCAGGATGCTGCGCTGCTCGCCGCCGTGGTTGAGCCGGTGCAGCCGCGCCCAGCGGTGGAAGTTGCGGCTGACGCCGCCCTTGCCCTCGTCGCTGAAGGTGAAGGCGAATACGGGGGTCGTAAAGACCTCTTTCGGTTCGAGGATGTATTGCGACTGGTCTTCGTTGATGCCGGCGAAGATGCGTGTGGTGTGGGCATTGTCGTTGTCGATGGCGATACGGTAGTTGCCGCTCCATGCCAGCGTGCCGCCGATGACCATGCCGTGCTGTTCGTCGGGGCGCCCGTCGAGCGTGAGCATGAACGACGGGCAGCTGTTCTGCGTATTGCGTACGCCGTCCTTGTCCTTGATGACCCTCATGCCGTCGGTCAGCGCTTCCTCGTAGAGGTATGCCTCGGCGCCCCAGGGGCCGTGGAAGTGCGAGAGCCAGTTGTCGCCGCGGCGCACGGGCAGGAAGGCCGACGCGAAACGGTAGAGCGTGACGGGTTTCTTTTCCAGGTGGCGGATCTCCGTCCAGGTCTCGATCACCTCGCAGTCGGGATAGGTCTTGTAGTAGATGGTGACATAGAACGGGTAGAATTTGTCTCGGGTCGCGATCGCCGTGACCTGGCCGCCGTCGCGGTTCTCCCTGGTGACCGACTCCACGACCAGTTCGAGCGACATATTGCCGTCGTTGTGGGTTGCCTGAATGGCTGTTTCACGCGAGCACTGGACGCCGAACTGGGGGTATACCGGGTCGTTGAAGGCGCTCCCGCTGTCGAATACGTCGCCGGGATTCGCCAGCCGGGGGCCGAAGTACTGTATCCGGGGCGATTCACCCTTTGGGGCCGTGATCAGGATAGAGCTTTTCCTGTTGGAAATAACGATGTTATCAGCCCGGAGAATCCCGGAACCCAATAACGCGGCGCATAGCAGCACACTTGCAAAGAGTTTGTTCATAGGTGTTCCTTAGATTAAATAAGTTTTGGTTTAATAGTCATCATTCTAAAAATATGTGGTAAAATTAAGAATAATTACGAACTATATTAAAAAATGCGG
>NZ_FR893404.1:0-745 GCF_000435435.1 Alistipes sp. CAG:29
ATCAACATCGCGTCCCGGCTGGTTAGAACCAGCCGGGACGCTTGTTTTTCGCGCCGCGCCTTGGGGGCGCGGTTGCTGGGAGCCTGATAGAATATTATTTCGGTTAGAAATTTGCATATGACACAATAAGTACGTATATTTGTACGTATTTAAGTACAAAATATAAAGTTGAGCAATGAGAACAGCAAACTATTCCGATTTAAGGCAGAATCTCAAAACCTATATAGATTCTGTTATCGAGGATTCGGATACGGTTATCATTAACCGCGGCGGGGGAGCCGGGGTCGTGTTGATGTCTTTGGATGAATATAACTCCATCAAGGAAACCGAGTATCTTATGAAATCCCCCGAGAATGTGAAGCGTATCAAAGCTGCCGAGCAGGAGATCCGCGACGGCAAAGGAAAGGTTATCGCTCCTGAAGATATATGGAAATAGTCTTTTCGGAACAAGCGCAGGCGGACATCGCTTTTTGGAAGAAAAGCGGCAACAAGGCGATTATGAATCGTATATCCGCATTACTGGCGGATATAGCGGAACATCCGTTCACCGGTATCGGTAAGCCAGAACCCCTGAAGTATGATCTGGCCGGGAAGTGGTCTCGGCGTATCAATACTGAACATCGCATCGTTTACTCGGTGCACGATGAAATGATCGAGGTCTATATCCTCTCGATGCGTTATCATTACAGTAAGTAATATTTTCTTCCCTTCACTCATCAACATCGCGTCCCGGCTGGTTAGAACC
>NZ_FR893405.1:0-2849 GCF_000435435.1 Alistipes sp. CAG:29
TTGCTTTTGCTCTCGGCTTGCACTATCTTTAACCTTGTTTTAGACAGGCGGCGCTTCGGCAAAATGCAAGTAAACTTGCTTTTGCTCTCGGCTTGCACTATCTTTGCAACCTAAATAATCAAGGTATGGCAGGTTCGAACTTTGTAGATTACGTGAAAATATTTGCCCGTTCGGGACACGGAGGGGCCGGCTCGGCGCATTTCCGCCGTGAAAAATTCGTGGCTTTCGGCGGCCCCGACGGCGGCGACGGCGGCAAGGGCGGTAGCATCGTCCTGCAGGGCGACAGCCAGTACTGGACGCTTATCCACCTCAAATACCAGCGCCACCAGTTCGCCGAGGACGGGCAGTGCGGCTCGGGAGCCCGCTCGTCGGGCCGGGACGCCCGGGACATCGTCATCCCCGTGCCGCTGGGCACGGTCGCCCGGCGTGTGGTCGAACAGGAGGACGGCACCACGCTCACCGAAGATGTCGGCGAGGTGACGGCCGACGGCGAACAGCTCGTACTGCTCAAAGGCGGCCGGGGCGGCCTCGGAAACTGGCATTTCAAGAGCGCCACGAACCAGACGCCGCGCTATGCGCAGCCGGGCGAGGAGGGCGACGAAGGCACCTTCATCCTCGAACTGAAGGTCTTGGCCGACGTCGGGCTGGTCGGGTTCCCCAATGCGGGCAAGAGCACCTTGCTCTCGGTGGTCTCGGCTGCCAAACCCAAGATCGCCAACTATGCTTTCACCACGCTCGAACCCAACCTGGGCATCGTCGAGGTGCGTGACCACAAGTCGTTCGTCATGGCCGACATTCCGGGTATCATCGAGGGGGCGCACGAGGGCCGCGGCCTGGGCACGCGCTTCCTGCGCCACATCGAGCGCAACTCGGTGCTGCTGTTCATGATCCCGGCCGACAGCGACGACCTCAAACGCGATTACGCGGTTCTGCTGGGCGAGCTTACGCAGTACAACCCCGAACTGCTCGACAAACAGCGGCTGCTGGCCATCACCAAATGCGACATGCTGGACGACGGACTGATCGAAGAGATGAAATCCCACCTGCCCGAAGGCGTCCCGTCGGTGTTTATCTCGTCGGTTTCGGGGCTGAATATCCCCCGCTTGAAAGATATGCTGTGGGAAGCGCTGCAACCGTAGCGAAATCCACCTCGCGGTTGACGATGCGGAGCGTGTATTTCCCGTTGAAATAGTCGATTATCCCATATACGGAGCCTGTGCCCTGCGGTACGGGCTCCGTTGCATAGGTGCATGTGCCCGCCGTGCGGACGGTGAATTCCCGTCCCGAGGCATCCGCTATCTGCCGCTCCGTCGTCGCGGGGCGTCCGGTCTCGGGATCGGGGTCGCACCAGTTGCCCTGCTGCACGAACCGCACTCCTTCGAAATGCACGTAGGTGTCGGTATGCCGCATGTCTACCTCCCCGAACGTGAGCGTCCGAGGCCGTAGGGGCCTGGTTTCCGCCTGCTTCCGCCGCAGGTACAGCGCCGCCTCCGCCGGAGGTATCCTCCCCGGCCCGGCATATTCGCCCGTGGGGCGCGTGCCGAGCATTACCTTGCCGCCGTAGTCGCACAGGAACAGCCCGTTGCAATGGATCGTGACCGCCGTGCCGACCGGGTAGTCGACGTAGAGTTCCGTGGCGTCCACGGCTATCGAAATTCCGCCGCTCGTGTCTTCGACGACCAGTGTTTTGTAGAATTCTCCGTAGAGGTCGTTGCCCGTCACCACGCCTTCGACCGTGATGTCCTCCGTGACGGCGGCCTGCTCTCCCGTGCACCGCGATTTGAGCGCAGCGATCGTGGCCGTCCCCGCCGGTGGGTCGTCGTCGAATTCCAGCCCCGATGCCTTGTCGCACCCGGCGAGGACAGCCAACGCCAGCACGACGGACACGGCCGTCCGGAGTGCCGTGCGGGATATCGCCGGGAGCCGGTTAACGGGTACAATCGTTTTCATCGCGCAGTTTGAGGATGTAACGCCCTTCCCCGGTGGCGTCGTATTGCAGGATTCCCGTGAGCGTACAGCGGCCGACGGGCACCTCGTCGTCCGCAAACCGGGCGTAGCTGCGCACATAAGTGTAGACCGCCGCGCCTGTGTCGTCCGTGAAACGCTTGTATCCGGCCCATGTCCCGGGCGTAAGGTCTTCGGGAGTGTAGCCCAGAGCCCCGATCCGCACCAGCGTGCCGCATCGCTCCGGCGTCAGTTCGCCGGGCGACAGCAGGGTAGGGGCTATGGGTTCCAGCGCCTCCCCGTTGCGGGTCACCGCCGCGTCCAGCGCCGCTTTCGACCCTATGTAATCGGTCGTGAAACCGCTTCCTGCGGCGGGCATCCGCCCGGCCTGCAATACCCCGTGGCTTTCGCCCAGCGCCAGGCCCCTGAGCCTGAGCGTGACATGGCAGCCCTCCGGGAAATCGTTGTGCAGGTGGTCTATGCCCGCCATGACTTCGATCCCCGCTCCGTCCTCTTCGATGCAGAACGTGCGGTAGAAATTCTCGGCGTAATCGCTGGTGGTCACGCGCCCCGACACCACGATGTCCCCCGTGACGGGGAAGGTCGTCCCGGCGAATTTCTCACGCAGCTGCCGGATGGTCGCCGTGACGGGCTCGGGCGTGGCGTCGTCGCCGCGCTCCCCGAACCGGGAGTCGTAGCACCCCGCCGCGAGCAGGGCCACACAGAGCAGCGCCAACCGTCGCATGGGGTTATTGTTCGATGCGTGAATCCTTCAGGCCGAGGAAATAGAGGATGCCGTCCAGGCCGATGGTCGAAATGGACTGGCGGGCCGTGGCCTTCACCTTGGGTTTTGCATGGAATGCGATGCCCAGGCCCGCGAGGTTGAGCATCGGCAGGGGGGGGGG
>NZ_FR893405.1:2859-6702 GCF_000435435.1 Alistipes sp. CAG:29
GCGGGCCGTGGCCCCCGCCGCCGCCCGCCACCGACTGGGCGATGTTGATCTCCTCGAACTGGCACAGCAGGCGCAGCAGCTCGGCCTTGCGGCGCCCGTCGACCACCTCGCCGACATAGCGCCCCGTGAGCTTGCCCTGCTCGATCTCCAGCTCGTTGGCATATACGTAGTCGAATCCGTATTTCTGGCGCAGGTAGTTGCCGAAATAGGTGAACCCGCCCGAGAGGATCGCCGTTTTATAGCCCACGCGCTTGAGGATCGTCATCATGCGCTCCAGCCCTTCGGTGATGGGCAGGTTACGGGCTATCTCCTCCATGACCGAGACGTCGAGCCCCTTGAGCAGGGCCACGCGCTCGGTAAAACTTTCGCGGAAGTCGATCTCGCCCCGCATGGCGCGTGCCGTGATCTCGCGCACCGCATCGCCTACGCCGGCGCGCTCGGCCAGTTCGTCGATCACCTCGGTCTCGATCAGCGTCGAATCCATGTCGAAGCAGATCAGGCGGCGGCTGCGGCGGTAGATGTCGTCTTTCTGGAACGAGACGTCGAGGCCGATTTCCGACAGGTTCATGAACCCCTCCTGCATCGTGCTGCGCTCCTCGTCGGTGAGCGACCCGCGCACCGAAAGTTCGATGCACGATTTGGCCGCACGGTCGTCCTCGCTGAGCGGGATGCGGCCCGTCAGGCGCTTTATGGCGTCGATATTCAGCCCGTGCTGTGCCACCACGCGCGTCACTTCGGCGATATGGCGTGCCGTGACCGTACGACCCAGGAGGGTGATGATGTAGCGGTTCTTGCCCTGCCGGCCGACCCAGTTGTCGTAGTTCTGTTCCGAAATGGGAGTGAAACGGATCATCACGCCCAGCTCCGATGCCTTGAACAACAGCTCCTTCATGATGTTGCCCGACTTGTCTGACGTGGTCTTGAACAGGATGCCCAGCGTCAGCGACTGGTGGATGTTGGCCTGGCCTATGTCGAGGATGAAGGCGTCGTAGCGCGCGAGTATTTCGGTGAGCGAAGAGGTCATGCCCGGCTTGTCCTCGCCGGAGATGTTTATCTGGATGATTTCGACGTTGTTTTGCATCGTGTAGCGTTTTTCCTTTTTTTCTTTTCCGTAAATTCGTAGACAAAGTTAGTAAACTTCTCTTTTTTTTGGTTATTTTTGCAGACAAACTTTATTCCCGGTTTATGTGGCCTCTTTTTTTAGGAACCGAGACGCCCGCGCCGCTGATGCTGCCCGACAGTGTGCAGAAAGCCCATTTCGCGGAGACCGTCCATAAAATTGCGAACCTCGATTTCGAGACCGTATTGCAGAACCTCCTCTCCGAGTCGGTCTGGATACTGCTGAAAATCCTCCTCGCGCTGGCGATCTATTTCGTCGGCCGCTGGATACTGCGGCGCATCGTCAGGCTGCTCGACCTGGCGCTGGAACACCGCCGTGTCGATATTTCGCTGCGGTCGTTCATGCGCAACACCGTGCGCGTGATCTTCACGCTGCTGCTGGTGCTGATCGTCGTCTCGACGCTGGGCGTCAACGTCACGTCGCTCATCGCCGTCTTCTCCGCCGCCACGCTGGCCATCGGTATGGCCCTGAGCGGAACGGCCCAGAACTTCGCGGGCGGCGTGATGATCCTGCTCATGAAACCTTACCGTGTCGGCGACTACATCTCGGCACAGGGGCAGTCGGGCACCGTGCGCGAGATCAAGCTCTTCTCGACGGTCATCACTACGGCCGACAACCAGACAATTTACATTCCGAACAACTCGATCGCCACGGCCATCATCGACAATTATTCCACGTCCGATACCCGCCGTGTGGACTGGACGATCGGCATTTCGTACGGCGACGACGTGGATACGGCGCGTGCGGCGATCCTCGCCATCCTTGCCGCCGATAACCGCGTGCTGGGCGACCCTGCGCCCGTGGTGTGGGTCGCGGCCCTTGCCGACAGCTCGGTCAACCTCTCTGCGCGAGCCTGGGTGAAGAACGGCGATTACTGGAATGTGTTCTTCGAAAACAACGAAAAATTCTACAAACAACTGCCCGAAAAGGGGATCAACTTCCCCTTCCCGCAGATGGATGTGCATGTGAAAAACAATTAATCTGCCTATAAAATGAAAAAACTGCTTATCATGGCCGTGGCGGCATGCTGCCTGGCGGCTTGCAACAAGGAACTCGGCCCCGAGTATAAGGTTGCGCCCGTGATTTCGGGAGTCACTTTCAGTCCGCAGGAAGTCCATGCCGGTGAAAATGTCCATGTTTCGGCAACGGTTACGAGCGAATACGGGTTTACCGGCATCAGTATTCTATACAGCCTCAACGAGGATCCGGAAACGACTGAAGAGCCTAAAGACCAGGTGTGGTTCGGTTCCGAGAAAGACAAGTCGAAAAACTACAAGGCGACGATCGAGGGGCAGAAGGCCGGCACGAAAGTGACCTTCCAGATACTTGCCGTCTCTGCGTACAGCGTGTATACGTTCTCCGAGGTGTACGAATATACCGTGCAGGAGGAGTCCGAACCGGAGCCGATGCCCAACCCCGAAGCGAATTAATTTACCACACTATAATTTAATATGGAATTGAAAGAAATTCTGGCCATTTCGGGCCAGCCCGGACTTTATAAGTATGTAGCGCAGTCCACGCACGGTGTGATCGTCGAATCGTTGCTCGACGGCAGGCGGATGAACGCTTCGGCGACGTCGAAAGTAAGTTCGCTGACCGAGATCTCGATGTTCACCGAGGGAGACGACATTCCTCTGGCCGATGTGTTCACCAAGATCTATGCCCATACGGGCGGCCGCGAGGCCGTCAGCCCCAAGGAGGCCCCCGAAAAGCTGAAAGCCTGTTTCGCCGAGGTGCTTCCCGACTATGACCGTGACCGGGTACATGTTTCCGACATCAAGAAGTGCTTTGCGTGGTACAACATCCTCGTCAAAGCCGGGTTTACCGAATTCAAGCTCCCGGCCGAAACCGAATAACCCCTGAGCCCCGCCCGAGCGGGGCTTTTTTGTTGTGCTGTTTCCCGATTAAATGCATGCTTTTTTTGTAGTTATCCCCGTGTTTGTGTTATCTTTGTTCAACGGATAAAAATATCGCTATGGCTAAAATGACAAAAGTGCTGGCACTGGTTGCCCACGACAATATGAAACGCGACCTGGCCGAATGGGTCGACTGGAACAGCAGGAACCTGAGCCGCCATCATCTCGTTTGTACGGGTACGACCGGCAAGATGGTCGAAAAGACACTGCGGGATCACCGCGAGGAAGACGAATCCGCGGATGGGATCCGGGAATTGCCCGACCTGAAAATCACGCTGCTCAAATCCGGCCCGCTGGGCGGTGACCAGCAGTTGGGGTCGCTGATCGCCGACGGCAAGATCAACGCCCTGATCTTCTTCTGGGATCCCATGTCGGCGCAGCCGCACGACGTCGACGTCAAGGCGTTGTTGCGCCTGGCGACGCTCTACAATGTCCCGACGGCGATCAACCGTTCGTCGGCCGATTTCTTGATCTCGTCGCCGCTCTTCGAGGACGAGGAGTACGAGCCCGTCGTGAAGGATTACAAAGCCTATGTCGAGCGTGTGCTGAAGTAGCCGTTGTATCTGAGCGTATAAACGCCTGATTCCGCCAGCGGTTCCGAGGATTTACAAAGCAATGCTGTAACTGAATAAGTTACGGCGTTGTTTTTTTATGAGGTAATGATTTAGAACGCAAGTCTTGAATAAACTTACATCGAGGTTCATCCTGTCAAACAACTCTATACAAATATACGAAATATCTGATAAAAAAGCAAATAGGATTTTTATCACCTTATTTGCCGATTTATGGCGGACATCAGCGTCACCG
>NZ_FR893406.1:0-13056 GCF_000435435.1 Alistipes sp. CAG:29
ATTCCCTTGATAAGATTGAGAGTCGCTATCTCCTCTGGAGTGCTGAAAGTTATTGTGACCTTGTTCTGTGTGACGCAAGTTTTAGCCATAACGCAATATTTTTTATTAATCTTTTGGAATCCATCTTCCATCAATATCTTGCTTGTACCTACTTTCGTGACGTTTCCACTCATAGTAAAGCGTGCCGTCTGGGTTGTAGGCTTTGACCCATTCGATATTTCCATACTTGCTTTGAAGGGCGGATAATATTCCGCCGTTTTTGACCTGATTCTTACTGCAATTGTTCCAATATCTGACCTTGCAATTCGGGCAGTTATAGATGATTTTCTTGCCGTGGGTTGCGTTGTATTCGCAAGCCGGGCACAGACTTTTATACATGACCTTCACTGTCCTCTCGGCAGTGTCATAGGCTTTGTGTTTTCGATCCCGCTCCTTCATGTAGGCTCGGAACTCTTCGCGTGTCAGTGGTTTATTTCCGGGCATAGTTTCCTAAATTTTAAAAAGCAAGGGCGCTGAGAGGGCTTTCTGCAATGCGCCCTTGCTGCTCGAAGTAGATGTTTTGCTTGTTGGCCTTGTCATACATCGCTCGTGAGAACCTGTACTTACGACCAATGCGCGAATTGTGACCATCTACTTCGCTGCCCTCTGTAAGACCGTCACGGCGTTACCTTGAGGGCCAAGAGCTTTTCTCTTTTTTGCGGTCAGAGATTGATTTTGCTCCTGAATATGTATAAATTGAACTGTCTGTATCAAAGATTTGGGTCGCAATTTTTCATCCAGCTCATTTCGACGGTAGAGTATTTTCTCCCCGTTTGACATGGTTGTGCGGGTGTACTTCTGTATGTCGATTTGCTTGAGGTAGTAGTAGAATGTTCTGGGCGATATTCCACAGTATCGCGCAGCCTGTACGCCATTTAGGAATTCGAGCTGCTGGAGTTCCTTCATGGACATTTCGCTTCCGCGTTTGCGTTTACGTCGTTTGATAGTTTCCTGTGCCATGCTATTTTATCCTTACTATCGTGAAAGAATGATCTTCTTTACACGTTTTAGTTGAAAATTTTCTTCCGGGCCATTTTTTGAGAAATCTCTTGATCGCTTGGCGGGCGTTGGCTGCAGTATTGTCCACATTTTTGAAACTCACAGACGCATCAATGTCCAGATTCTTTAGGTAGTTCTCCCAGCTGGCTTTATGCGGAGTTCTGCAGAATGATGTTTTTTTACCCATTTTGCTTGGCTTTCAGTAGTTTTTATTATATCTTTACCCAGTTTATTGTGGTGCTTGAATGTAGTACGCATGTATCACAATGCAAATATATAGATATATCGCAATATATCCAAGTAAAAACATAGAAAAATCGCAATATTTATGGCGGATTTTTTTGATAGGCTTGATAAGTATATGGAATACAGTGGTTTAAATGATAATAAACTCACTGTACTTGCTCAGCTATCAGTAGGTGCTTTGGGAAAACAGCGTAAAGGTGGGCGTGGGTTGTCTGTCGAGAGTATTGCGAGAATTCTACATACCTGTCCCGATCTTAATGCCGAGTGGTTAATGACGGGTAATGGAGATATGTTGAAAAAGGTTTGGCGGGGAGATAAAATAATCCCCGATATGACTATGGAGCAAGTTTTGAGCCGTGATGAGAAATTAATACGGGACAATGAACGGCTCTTGGTGCGCATTGAAGAATTGGAGAAAAAATTAGGTTTGAATAACACCCCCCCCCATGTAATAGATGCTCAATTAGCTGATATATAGAGGTTTGAATTATTTAGATTATTGATATTATAAATACTTTTTTACTGTTGGTTTTGCAAAATAATTTCATATTATAGCTAACTTATAGGCTGATAGTTGGTTGTGCGGGGTGTGATAGATCGCCTTACAAGCAGAGGGTCGGGGGTTCGAATCCCTCAGCTCCCACAACTGAAAATCAGCCACTTACAGTAATGCAAGTGGCTTTTTTGTTCCGGGAGCATAGCTCAGTTGGTTTAGAGCGCCTGCTCGACAAGCAGGAGGTCAGCGGTTCAAATCCGCTTGTTCCCACCAATGAAAATCAGACAGTTGCAGAAATGCAGCTGTCTGATTTTTATGTGTGCTATTCTCGTGTATTTCAGCGTTTTTCAGCTGCCGGGTTAAGCCGGAAGTCAAACCGGGAAACTACTTGGCGACAACTGTGCGCATTCTGTGCTGCAAGTCAAAAATGCTTGCAAACGGAGCAGATCTGTTGATGACTCGGTGGTCAATGCGTTGGTTGTGGATGGCGAAGCCGTCTTGGAAAATGGAAATCGGTGAGGCGGGAAGGGGCGATCTGTTTTCCTCGGGTTGTCCCGGGAAAATAGCTATTCCGGGGTTTATGAGGCAGAAAAGATGGCAAAGGCGTTGTACCGAGCGGGAGCCGGTGCCTTATGCCATTCGAGACGCCTAAAACAACCCGATCTATCTCCTTCCCGGACTTTTATTCCGGCATAGTTGCAAATCTCATTTTTTTGATTTAAATTTATATGCGGAATAATACATAGTACTTAATAAATCCGGGTTCGTTTGCCGTCGATCGGTTGTCGTGCGATTGCAGCGGCCCGGAATGTTTTTATGGCGAGTGGATGGTTCCTGATTTATAATAGTATTGTGTAATATACCCGATTGCGTCACGATCTCACTGTAATAGCCTATGAAATTCATATCGGTACGAAGTACGTTGATATTTATCGTTTGTGCAGGTATCGCGATCTCTTCCCCGGCGCAATCCGGGGCAGCCCTGCCCTTGCCGCCGGATTCGGTTCGGGAGAGGGTTGCGAGCCGGACTCAGATTCAGCTCCGCCTGACGCTCGACAAGGCGATCTATTCGGCGCAAAACCATTCGATCGCCGCGATGGTCGCCAAATATACGTTTCTCTCCTCGTACTGGTCGTTCCGCTCCTACCAGGCGAGCCGGCTTCCGTCGCTCAACCTGAGCGGCGAGGTGCTGAGTTTCGACCGTTCGCTGCGCCTGTTGCAGGATTACGACACCGGAGAGATGCGTTATCTGGAGAACTACAACCTGCAAAACACACTGGGACTCGCCATCCAGCAGAATATCACCCTGACGGGCGGCACCCTCAGGCTCTATTCGTCGCTCAACCGCCTCGACCAGTTCGCCCCCAAGGAATCGAAATCCTATTATTCGCAGCCTATCACGCTTTCCTATACCCAGCCGCTCTTTGCCTACAACAGCTTCAGGTGGAACAAGAAGATCGCCCCGAAAGAGTACGAACTGGCCAAACGCACCTACATCGAAGCCATGGAGGACATCACGGTGCAGGCCGTGAGTTACTATTTCAGCTTGCTGCTGAGCAAAACCAGGCATACCATCGCCGTCAAGAACTACGGCAATACCAAATCCCTCTATTCCATCGCCGAAGAGCGGTTAATCCCTCTATTCCAGCGCCGAAGAGCGGTTGAAACTGGGGAGCATCACCAACGACGAGCTGCTCCAGTTGCAATTGCGCATGCTCAACGACAGCCTGGCGATCAACGACACGGCACTGGCCGTCCGCGAACAGCGTATGCGGTTCAACTCTTACCTGCGTTACAGCGAGAACGTCGATATAGACCCGGTGTTAGACGACCGTATCCCCGCCATCGAGGTCGACTATGCGACCGTACTGGACAAGGCCCTGGAAAATTCGTCGTTCAATGCCAGCAACCAACTGCGGACGCTCAATGCCGAGGCGGGCATCGCCAAGGCCAAGGCCGAACGGGGCGCTACGGCTACGATAAATGCCCGGTTCGGATTGTCCCAGACCGGCGAGGAGTTCCGGACGGCCTATTCGAACCTGCTCGACCAGGAGGTCATCGGACTCCAGTTTTCCATCCCGCTTTTCGACTGGGGCATGGGCAAGGGGCGCGTCCGTATGGCCAAGGCGCGGGCCGACATGGTACGCAACCAGATCGAGCAGGACGAAACCGATTACCGGCACACAATCTATACGCTCATCGAACAATTCCATAACCAGCGGAACCAGTGCGTCGTGGCCGCCCGGGCACGGGAGGTCGCTGAAAGCCGCTATGCCATCGCGATGGAGAATTTCAGGCGGGGGACGGTGTCCGTTACGGACATGAATACGGCGCAGACCGAAAAAGACCAGGCCAGCCAGACCTACGTGTCGGCACTGGCCGATTTCTGGAGCTACTATTACTCGCTGCGCCGCAAGACCCTTTACGACTTCATTTCCCACACTGATATCGGCGCCGAGTTCGACCGCCTCATTGAAGAATAACCCTTGCCATGAAACAATACTACCCCTATTTGCTTTGTGCGGTGCTCCTTGCGGGCTGCGGCAAAACGAAGAACGAAAAGACGGATGCGGCACAGGATCGCATGCAGCACCGCATCGAACGCAACGAAGTCACGGTGGATACGCTGCAAAGGCGCGACTTCATGCGGGAGCTGATCAGCAACGGACGGCTGGGAGCCTCGAAGCGCAGCACGCTCTCCTTCGAGGTTTCGGGAACCATCGCGGCGATAGCTGCGAAGAACGGTTCCCGCGTAGGCGCCGGGGAGCCGATCGCCCGCATCGACACGAGCGACTATGCCCTTCAGCTGCATAAGGCGCGGCTGGCGTTGGACAAGGCGCGGCTGGGGTTTTACGATGTGTTGGTCGGGCTGGGCTATCAGGCCGGCGACACGGTCACCCCTCCGGCCGAAGTCGTGCAGCTGGCACGCATCCGCTCGGGGTATGCCGATGCCACGGCATCGTTGCTCAGCGCCCGCCGCAGCCTGGCTCACTGTACCCTGCGGGCTCCCTTTGCGGGAAAGGTCGCCGATGTGGAACAGCAGGTCTATGAGAAATCGAAAGGCGAATTCTGCACCCTGCTGGACGACAGCCGGCTGGACGTCCGCTTCTCTGTCCTCGAATCCGAATACGGGTTGCTCCGTCCGGGGCAGGAGATCGGCGTCAGCCCGTTCGCCGACCTGCGCAAGGAGGTGAAAGGACGCATTACGGCGATCAACCCTTCGATCGATGTGCACGGACAGGTGCAGGTCGATGCCGAAGTGGTCAACGACGGCACGCTGGCCGACGGGATGAACGTCCGGGTGGCGGTGCGGCAAAAGGTGCCCGGGCAACTGGTCGTGCCGAAGAGCGCGGTGGTCATCCGCGACAATCTCGAAGTGCTGTTCCGCTACAAGGACGGCCGGGCGCAATGGACTTACGTACATACCTCGCTGGCCAACAGTCGGGAGTATGTGGTCGAAGCGAATCTGGACCGCGGAGCGGAACTCAACCCCGGCGACCTGGTGATCGTTTCGGGGAACCTGAATCTGGCCGACGGCTCGGAGGTCTCGCTCGGCGGGAAACAATAACACCGCACCCATGTTACGCAAACTCCTCGACCGGCCTATCGCCGTGACGATGATCGCCGTCGTCCTGCTCATCCTGGGCATCGTCAGCAGCCGCCTGCTGCCGGTGTCGCTCGTGCCGGATGTCGACGCGCCGTATATCACGGTGCAGATCCCCGCGCAGGGGCTTTCGGCCCGGCAGCTGGATGAAACCGTCATCACCCCGCTGCGGCAGCAACTCATCCAGTTGTCGCAGTTGACCGACCTGCGCAGCGAGGCCCGCGAAGGAAGCGGCATTATCCACCTGACCTTCGAGCAGGGCTCGGACATCGACTACCTGTTCATCGAGGTGAACGAGAAGATCGACCGTTCGACGACTTCCCTGCCCCGCGATGTGGAGCGCCCGAAGGTAATCAAGGCGAGCGTCACCGACATCCCGGCCTTCTACATCAACCTCACCGTACGGGGGGATCAACCGGCCGGGCACCGGGACGAACTGCATCCCGTATCCGACCGGTTCGCGGCGCTGAGCCGTTTTGCCTCGCAGGTCATCACCAAGCGCATCGAGCAGTTGCCCGAGGTGGCCATGGTCGACCTGAGCGGCACCGTTGCCCCGGAACTGCTGGTTATCCCCGACGAGGCGAAACTCCGCCAGGCGGGCATCACCATCGCCGCCGTCGAGGGGGCGTTGCGCCGGGCGAACGTAACCCTGGGGAGCCTTGCCATCCGGGACGGGGAATACCAGTACAACGTGAAATTCCGGTCGGCGATAAACGGAAGGAAGGATATAGAGGATATTTTTCTGAAAATCACCGGCCGGTTGTTCCGCCTCAAGGAACTGGCTGCGGTCGTCGAGCATCCCCGCAAACGGCAGGGCATGGTGTTTTCGGACGGCCGCAATGCCGTGTCGCTGGCGGTCGTCAAGCAGGCGGACGCCCGGATGTCGAAGCTCAAGGACGAGCTCGACAAGCAACTCCGGCAGTTCCGTTACGACTATCCGGACGTGGAATTCACCGTCACGCGCGACCAGACCGAACTGCTCGATTATTCGATCTCGAATCTGGTGAACAACATCATCACGGGGGCATTGCTGGCCTGCGTCATCATCTTCTTTTTCATGCGCGACATGAAGTCGCCGATGCTGGTGATCCTGACCATTCCCGTGACGCTGATTATCTCGATCCTGGTTTTCTACCTGCTGCATATCTCGATCAACATCATCTCCCTGTCGGGACTGGTGCTGGGCATCGGTATGATGGTCGACAATTCGATCATCGTCATCGACAACATCACGGCCCGCTGGATACGCGGGGAGCAGCTGGCCGGTGCCGTCACGCAGGGCACCAAGGAAGTCATGGTTCCCATGCTGTCGTCCGTGCTGACGACCTGCGCGGTATTCGTCCCGCTGATCTTCCTCAACGGCATGGCGGGGGCGCTCTTCTACGACCAGGCGATGGCCGTAGCCATCACGCTGTTCGTCGCCTACGGGGTCTCCGTCACACTGTTGCCGGTTTATTACCGCTGGTGGTACAGCCGGCAGCAGGCCTTCCGGCCTACGCCGTGGCTCGCGTTCTTCTCCTTCGACCGGATCATCGACAGGTACGACGTCATCCTGAAATGGTTTTTCCGCCGTCGCGGGCTGATGTGGGGCATTTATGTCGTCGCGGTACTGGGGCTGGCGGGACTCTTTTGGGTGATCGACAAGGAACGGCTGCCGGCGATGACTTACAGCGACATGTTAGTCCGCATCGATTGGAACGACCGCATCTCGGCCGAGGAGAACGCCCGCAGGACGGAAAACCTCGTCGCCTCGCTGGGGGATCGCATCCTTCAATCCACGGTCATGGCGGGCGTCCAGCAGTTCGTCCTTTCGCATACCGAGGAGAACGGGGTAGCCGAGGCCACGGTTTACCTCAAGTGCCATGAACCGGACGACGTGGCACCCGTTCAGGATGCCATCCGCGGCTATCTGGCGGCGAACGCCCCTGCGGCCCGCTGTTCGTTCGGCGTTTCGGGCAACGTATTCGACATGATCTTCGCCGAGCGGGAAGCCGTGCTCACCGCACGCCTGCGTTCGACGACCGGGCGCAGTGCCGACCCGGAACAGTTGCAACGGCTGCTCGGCCGCATACGGGATGCGCTGCCGGGGCAGGAAATCCCGCCGGTCGCCATGCAGGAGGACATTCTCTACATCGCACAGCCCGACCGGATGGCGTTGTACGGCGTGACCTACAACGACCTCATAGCCGCGCTGCGCAATGCGCTCAACGAGAATACGCTTTTCACGGTTACCACGGGCGACGAATCGTTGCCGGTCGTGATCGGCAACGACTTGCGCAGCCTGGACGATCTGCTCGGCAATACGTTCATCCATACCCCCGAGGCTGAAATCCCGGTCGGCATCCTGATGCGCCAGACAATGACCCGCGACCTGAAACATGTCGTGGCCGGGGCCGAGGGTAACTATTACCCGCTCGACCTCGCGCCCCGGGCCAAGGATGTCCCGGCCGTCATCGGCACGATCCGGGGCTGTGTGGCGGAGGACGGGCATTTCGAGGTGAGCTTCAGCGGCAGCTATTTTTCGAACCGCGGCATAGTGGGGCAGCTCGCCGGGGTGCTTGCCGTCGCCCTGCTGCTGCTGTTCTTCATCCTGGCCGCACAATTCGAATCGCTCGTCCAGCCATGGATCATCCTCTCGGAGATCGTCATCGACCTCTTCGGGGCACTCGTCGTCCTCTGGGCATTCGGGCAGACGCTGAACCTGATGTCGATGATCGGACTGATCGTGGTTTGCGGCATCGTGATCAACGACTCGATCCTCAAGATCGACACGATCAATACGCTGCGGCGTCAGGGCATGGGGCTCAAGCATGCCATCATGGAGGCCGGGCGGAGGCGCCTGAAAGCCATCGTCATGACCTCGCTCACGACGATCCTGGCCGTAGCGCCGTTCCTGTCGCACGGCGACATGGGCTCCGACCTGCAGCTCCCGATGTCGCTGACCATCATCAGCGGAATGATTGTGGGTACGCTGGTGAGCGTATTCTTCATCCCGCTGGCTTATTACGAGATTTACCGACCCCGCCGATGAACGTCCCGCGACCCATACCTCCGTCGCGGAGGGGCATCCCCGCATTTTCGGTGCTGCTGATCATGGCGGCGCTGGCGGTCATCGGGGCGGCCATGCTGCCCATGCTCAATATCCAGTATACGCCGTCGGAGGCCGGGCGAAGGATCGACATCTATTTCTCCTGGCCGGACGCCTCGGCGCGCCTGATCGAGCAGAGCGCCACCTCGCGTATCGAAGGCGCCATGTCGACCGTCGCGGGGTGCGAGAACGTCTCCTCCCGCTCGGCCAAGGGCTACGGCAATATCTCGGTCGCATTCCGTAAGGGAACGGACATGGAAGCCGCCCGTTTCGAAGTCGCGTCGGCGATCCGGAATCTCTATGGCAAGTTGCCGCAGGAAATTTCCTATCCCTATATTTCGCTCGCCACCTCCGGCAGCCGCGAATCCGAGACGCTGGTCTATACGATCAAGGCCGACCTGCCCTCCGAACGCATCGAAGAGTATGTGAAGGCCCACGTCTCGACCCCGCTGTCGCAGGTCGAGGGGGTCGGGCGGGTCGTGCTGTCGGGTGTCACCCCCTTCGAATGGGTCGTCACGTTCCTCCCCAAGGCAATGGAGGCCGCCGGGATCACGGCCTCGGATCTTGCCCTGGCATTCCAGAATTATTTCCGCAGCGACGTGATCGGTATGACGGCGCTCCCGCAAGCCGACGGCAGCGAGCGGAGCATCGTGCTGAAGCTCCGCAACCGTGCCGGGCTCGATTTCGGGGAGATTCCCGTCGCGCGCCGCAACGGCCGCATCTACTACCTGCGCGATTTCGCCACGGCGCGCTGGCGCGAAGCGCTCCCGACGAGCTATTTCCGCATCAACGGCCTCAATACGATCAACCTCTCGGTGGTCGGCGATCCGCACACGAATATCCTGAAGGTCGCCTCTTCGGTCAAGGCGGAGATGCAGCGCCTTCAAGCCTCCTTCCCGGCCGAACTGTCCGCGACGCTGACCTACGACGCTTCGCAGTACGTCTCGGGGGAACTGCATAAAATCTACGTCCGCGCGCTGCTCTGCGTCGCCATCCTGCTGTTGTTCGTCTATCTGGTCAGCCGGGATTTCCGCTATCTGCTGATCATCATGGCGACGCTCGTGGTCAATATCCTGGTCGCCGTGGTCTTTTACAACCTGCTCCGGCTGGATATCCATATTTATACGCTCGCCGGGATCACGGTCTCGCTGGGGATCATCATCGACACGTCGATCATCATGGTCGATCATTACAGCTACTACCGCGACCGGCGGATATTCGTTTCCATCCTCGGGGCGCTGCTGACGACGATCGGTGCGTTGGGAATCGTCTGGCTGTTGCCCGAGGAGCAGCAGGCCAACCTGACCGACTTTTCGCTGGTGATCGTCGTCAACCTGGTCGTATCCCTGCTCGTCGCACTGCTGTTCATCCCGTCGTTGCTCGATAAATTTCCGCTGGGGCGCAGCATGACGGGTGCGTCCGTGCGCCGCCGGAGGCTCGTCGTGCGGTTTTCACGCGGGTACGGGCAGTTCATCGCCTGGGGACGCAGGCACCGCTGGATCTTCGTCGTGGCGCTGGTATGGGGGTTCGGCATCCCGACGTTCCTGCTGCCCGACAAGATCGCCGAAAGCAAGGACGGGAAGCTCTCCGTATGGGCCGAAGCCTACAACGGCATCATGGGGAGCCAGGCCGTTTCCGAGCACCGTCCCGTGATCGACAAAGTCTTCGGGTCGTCGCTGCACCTGTTCCGCACCGCGACCAACCGGTACGATAATTTCCGCACGCCGGAGCAGAAACGCCTCTATGTCAGCGCGGGAATGGCCGAAGGGTGTACCGTCCAGCAGCTCAACGAGGTCGTGCGGCATATGGAAAACTACATCAGCCGTTTCGATCAGGTCGACATGTTCCGCACGCGCATCACCTCCTACGATAACGCACAGATCGAGATCACGTTCAAACCCGAATTCGAATACGGCCCGTTCCCGGCGATGCTCAAACAGGAGCTTACCTCCGCGGCGATCAACTTCGGCGGCGCGACCTGGTACATCCGGGGCATCGACGACAACACGTTCAACAACAACGTCGTCAACAACTACCGTTCGAACCAGTTCCGGCTCAAAGGCTACAATTACGACCAGCTCTCGGCCTATGCCGACGCGCTGATCGATACCCTGTCCCGGAACCGCCGCGTCTCCAATCCCGAGATCATGGACGGCAACGCATGGTCGCTGCCCCACAACGAATTCAACATCCGCTACGACGACGAACGAATCGCCGCCGCGGGGCTCGACGTGGCCGATTATTACGGGATGCTCAGTACGATGCTTTTCAGATCGCGGCTGTCGCCGGTTTACAATGGCGAGGAACTCCAGCAGGTCGTGCTCGAATCGGGTGACCGCGACCGTTTCGACCGCTGGCATGTGGCCAATGCCCAGGTACGCATCGACTCGCGGCAGACGAAACTCGCGGCGGTCGGATCCATCGAAAAACAGCGCACGGGCGTCTCCATCAGCCGCGACAGGCAGTCGTATCAGATATTGGTCGGGTACGATTTCATCGGGTCGTACGAACTTGGGAGGCGGCTGATCGAACGTACCGTCAAGCAATTCAACGAGGAGATTCTGCCCATCGGTTTTCGGGTCGATTCGCCGTCGTCCGGGTTCTGGCAGGAGGAGAAACAACTGCAGGTGTGGCTCATACTGCTGGTCGTCGCGATAATATATACCATGTGCGCCGTCATCTTCGAATCCCTGCGCAAACCCGTCGTCATCATCCTGATGATCCCCGTCTCGTTCATCGGGGTGTTCCTCACGTTCGGCTGGTCGGATTTCGTCTTCGACCAGGGCGGGTTCGCCGCTTTCGTCCTGCTGTGCGGTATTGTGGTCAACGCCGGCATCTACCTGATCAACGAGCAGAACAACTGGGCCGATGTTTCGCACCAGCATGGGATCCGGCTCTACCTGAAGGCGTATAACCACAAGATCATTCCCATCATGCTCACCATCCTGTCGACCGTGCTGGGCCTGGTGCCGTTCCTGTACGACGGCCCGGAGGAGGTTTTCTGGTTCGCATTCGCCATGGCCGCCATCAGCGGGACGTTGTTCTCGATCGTGGCCCTGGTCGTCTATCTGCCGGTTTTCCTGCCGATGCGGCGTAAAACCTGCAACCTGCCATGACGCGGTGCCCACATCCGCTCCTGCGTTATCCGCTGGCGTTTCTGTTCGTGGTCGCCGCCTGGTTCCTGCTGGTTCCTGCGCTCGACATGCCCGTGCAGGAGTTGCAGGGGAATGTCCTCCTGTCGCTACGGGCGACCGCGGCCCTGACAGCCCTGGCGGCCTGTTACTATCTGTGCTACCTGCCCCGCCTGTATGTGAACCGTACGGATATGTATGCGATCTTGTTCCTGGGCTGGGTTACGGCAGGCAGGTTCCTGTGGCCCGGGTTGGCTTCGGCGGTCAGGTATGACGAGTTGCTGCAGGCCGCGATGCTCTACGCCGCCTTGCGGATCATCTTTACGGCCGAGCGGCGGACAATGACACTCCTGCTCATGCTTTTATGCGTACTGGGCATTTATGAAGCATGGGTCGGCATCCGTCAGATCTACGGGTTCGCGCAGTCCAACCACGGGCTGTTCAGAATAACCGGCACGCTTTTCAACCCGGGCCCGTATGCGGGGTTCATCGCCCCCGTATTCGTGTGTGCCGCGGCCTGTGTCGCCAGATACCGGTTTGCCGAACGGGCGTTGCGAACGTGGGGCTCGCTGCGGCGCCTGCGTGCCGGAGTCCTGCTGTGGGGCGTGGCGCCTTACCTGCTCGGCTGGGTTGCGGCGCTGATGACGGTCGTCGTCCTTCCGGCGTCGATGAGCAGGGCCGCGCTGGTCGCCGCCGCCGTGGGCTGCGGGGCCTTGGCATTCCGCGTGTGGAATGTCCGGGGACGCTTCCGGTACGTTTACCGTGCGCATCCGTTGCGCGTGGGGGTACTTTCGGGGCTGGCTGTGCTGCTCCTCGCGGGCATCGGGGCCGGGGCATACCATATCAAGCGCCCTTCGGCCGAGGGACGCCTGCTGATGTGGAAGATCGACACGCGGATCATGCTCCGCCATCCGCTCTGCGGGGGCGGGATCGGAAATTTCGCAGGCGCGTTCGGCGAAGAACAGGCACGTTACTTCGCCTCGGAAGAGCGTCCGAAAGCCGAAACTCAGGTCGCCGGATGCCCCGAGGCGGGATTCAACGAATTCCTGCAGACCGGGGCGGAAACTGGGGCAGTAGGCCTTGTGTTGCTGTTGCTGATAACGGGAAGCGCAATCGTGAGCCAGCTCAGGCGCGGGGCGCCCTTCGGTTACGGGCTGCTGGCAGCGGCAGTTTTCGCCTGCTTCTCCTATCCGTGGGGCGTGTTGCCATTGCGGCTGCTGTTCGTCGTATTGCTTGCCGGGACGTGCTCGAAACGGGTTGTCCCGATCCCCGGGCGGGGGCATGTCGTCGTGTTGCTGGCACTTGCGGGATGTCTCGTATGCTGGACGGGATTGTACAGCCGCTATGCCCGTCGTGTGGAAGCCCGGCGGCAATGGAGCGAGATCCGCATCTGGCCGAATTCCGGACGGTACGACTACCTGGTCGAAGACGGGCCCCGTTACCACGACGCTCT